>VFKF01000146.1 GCA_009885705.1 Nitrospira sp.
GCCGGAAGGTTCGGTGATCGGAAGACCGGCACCAATGGCGGCGGCCACAGGTTCTTCGATCAGATAGACTTCGCGGGCTCCGGCCAATTCGGCCGAGTCACGAACCGCCCGCTGCTCGACCTGCGTGATACGCGACGGCACACCGATAATGATGCGCGGACGCACGAACGCGCTGCGGTTGTGCGCTTTCTGAATAAACCGCTTCAACATCTGCTCGGCCATTTCGAAATCGGCGATCACGCCTTCTTTCATCGGCCGCACCGCAATAATGTTGCCGGGCGTGCGCCCCAACATGCGCTTCGCTTCAGTGCCGACCGCAAGTACTCGTTCGGTTTTTTTCTCAACCGCGACGACCGAGGGTTCGTTCAGGACGATCCCTTTCCCATGCACATACACGAGGGTCGACGCCGTCCCCAGATCGATGGCCAGGTCGTTTGAGAACCACCCGAAGATGTCACTTGCAAAGCCCACGATTGCTCTCCCTTCCCCTCAACCTCTGACTGCGCGCTCAGTCGGGCAACGCCAGTCGACCCGCATCTAAGACCTGAGTGCCGGCTATCTCGTCACCAAGACGCCGCCCCTGTTCGTTCCCAATGATCAAGACCCCTTCGAGCGCCATGATCGCGACCGATACAATCCATCCCACATACGGGACGGCAAAAGCTAATTGCGCGACGGCAAAGGGCAAATTGCGAATAATGGATTCCCGAAACCCTGCAGACTCACGCCGATCTGGAAGCACCGTCTGGAGACCGATCAACCGTTTCCCGATACTGCGCCCGCCGGCAAATCCATCAGCAATCAGTATATACGCCAATCCTGCAAGAAAACCTACTGGCACGATCATTTGATCGGCTGCTGCGACGATGAATACATCGATGAGCTTGGCAATACCTCGGTTCAGGACCTGCGCCTTCGGATAGATCCCGGCACCGACTGAATGACCTCCGCGAACCTCCTCGGCCAAGTGCTCTCCTTACAATTAGTGGCAAAGTATAACAAATCACATTACCTAGCACAAACAAAGACCACTCTCCCGCAGATCGACATGACGAATGCGACGTCTTGCTTCACGGACAGAGACCCCGCTCCATCCTGAAATCTCAACGCTGGAAGCACGGTCGTCCCTTGCCTTTACACAGATCCCTGAGTACAATCCGTTTGCACGAACTTTTCGAGGAATTGTCATGATCAAATTGATGCGTGAAGCGTCCCATAGTTATCCCTGGCTCCTCAAGTCCATCATGGGGATTATCGCCCTCGCCTTCGTCATCACCATGGGCTGGTGGGGATTTGGCGAACAGTCCGGCGCCGTCGTGGCCTCAGTCGGAGACCTCACCATATCCCGTGACGAGTTTCGACGGGCCTACGAAAATACCTACCGCTTCTACAAGGATAAAGTTCCTGGAGAGTTCAAGGACGAAACAATCAAGCAGTTTGTCGTGGATCAACTCATCGATAATCGGACCTGGCTCATCGCGGCCAAAAACATGGGCCTCACCGTGGCGAACGAAGATCTGCGCGAAGTCATCATGCAGATCCCCGACTTTCAAAAAAATGGCGCATTTGATCCGGAAGTCTACCAACGACTCCTGGCAGCGAACCATCTGACGCCCGCGATATTTGAAGCCATGGAAGCGAAAGAAGTGCTGAGCAACAAAGCCCGGCTGGTCATCCGCGACGCCGTAGCCCTGACCCCTGCCGAACTTGCCGAGGCACAGGCCCTCACTGTGCGGCAAACGGAATCGGACCCGGCAAAGGCCACCGCAGCCAAGGACCGCGCGTTACAGGACGTCCTCTTTCAAAAGCAACAACGCGCGCTGATGGCCTATACCGAATCGCTCAAAACGACGCTACCCATCACCATTCACCGCGAGCTCTTGTAACAAACAGGCACGTGGCCTGAGGCTAAACGTTTTCTCACGACACCTCATTCCACTAGCCGCTTGCCCATCGTCCCTCACCGCCTACACAATCAGCATCGCATCGCCATAACTGTAAAAACGATACCGCTCGCGAACTGCCTCGGCATAGGCCTCTCGAAGAAATTCCGTCCCGGCCAACGCGGAAACCAGCATCAACAATGTGGTGCGCGGCAGGTGAAAATTCGTGAAGAGCGCGTCGATCACCTTGAATGAAAACCCTGGCGTCATGAAGATGTCCGTCTCGCCTCGATAGGGCCTGACCTGGCCGTCAGCACGAGCCGCCGTTTCGAGCGCACGTACCGCGGTAGTCCCGACCGCGACGATCCGTCCACCAGCCGCCCGCGCATGTTCGATGGCACGTACCGTCTCTACCCCGACCTCGATCCATTCCTCGCCCATCTGATGGTCTTCGATGTGATCGACCTTCACCGGCTTGAAGGTTCCAATACCGACATGGAGCGTGACACTCGTGAGACCGATTCCTCGCTGTTGCAGCCGTGCCAACAATTCCTGGGTAAAATGGAGTCCGGCCGTCGGTGCCGCAATCGCACCCTCATGTTGCGCAAACAGCGTTTGGTACCATTCTCGATCTTGATCAGTCGGTGCTCGCTTCAAATAGGGAGGAAGCGGCATTCGGCCATGTTCCCGTAACCACTCAACGAACGGAATTGGACTCTCAACCTGCACCGTCGTTCTGGCCAAACCACGCTCGATCACCACCGCAGAAGCCGCTGCATCCATCTCAATGGTCTGTCCTGGACGAAACGTCCCCTTGATCAACACTTCCCAGATCGCATCCCCGAGATCTTTCACGAAAAGGATCTCGACCTCCGCACCTGAAGGACGCTTCCGTCCAACCACGCGCGCGGCTAACACCTTCGTATTGTTGACCACGAGGAGATCGCCTGGCTGAAGCAGCTCAGGCAAGTCGTCAACCCGTCGATGGGCTAGCGAGTGGGTGTGCGGCTGCAGGACGAGCAGCTTCGCGTGATCACGTGGAAGGACCGGGTGCGTCGCAATCAGCGAGGGATCGAACGGAAAGTCGAACTCGGAGAGCTGCATCAGGAAGACGGCGGGGTCGGAGGTTTAGTCAACGTCATATTCTGTAGTTCCGTGCCAGGATAGTAATACCGAAGAATCGTCGAGAAGGGGTACCCCAGCTCGGCCAGTTCTTTTGCACCCCACTGACACATGCCGACGGCGTGCCCTGCACCAAATCCAGACAGCACCACCTCTCGCCCGATCGATTCGATGGCAAACTGCGTACTGGGGATAATGGTATAGCCGACCGCTTTCCGCAACTCTTCGCCTCGAAGGATGAGCTCCCCCCCGGAGTGCAGGATGCGCAGCTTCGCGACTCGCCCTCCGCGGCTGAACGAAAGCGGGGTCATCGTCGCAATCGTTCCCACAGAAAATCCCTGCTGCCGCAAGTTCTGCTCAAGGGTATCGACTTTGAAGGAGGATTTCCATTGATAGTAAGGCGATGCAAGGTCAAAAGGACATTCTACTCCTTTGAGATAGGGATACTCTTTGGACCACACATTCATGGCATCTTCTGTCAATCCGGCCGCCGTCGATGAGAACGCAGCATAGATCGGCGCATCCTCATAGGTGACAACAAGCCCACGAGTGTCTTCGACCGCACGAAGAATCCCGGCATCAACCCCCTGCTTGCCCCGATAGACTTGGTCTTGCACCGTCGCCGCCACATCGTAGTCGCGTGTCGCACTCAACATCTGTTGATAGAGCGCATAGGTTCGAGCCGCGACCGCCTGGGCCTTCAACATTTCAGGATGCCAGGCCGAACTAACCTCTGCGGGCACGACCCCTTTCACGTATTCCTCAAAGTCGACTCGGTTGATAACGAGAAACCCTTTCCCTTTCCGCACAAGATGAATCAGGCCACTCACCGAGATCGCCACACCGGAATCGCCAGAGGATACTGCCGCCCCGTGAGACTTCCTGGTAGGCCGCGGGAAGGTCAACGTGAGTCCTTGTTCTCCACCCTGCAGCGTCAACCGCTCCGTCGGCATACGGACGCCGTTCAAGAGGAAGCCATGCTCCCCGACTTGAACACGAACCGACGTGCGTAGCGTCTGGCTATGCCCTTTGGCATCCGTCACCCAGAGGGGACGGTCTGCGCGGACATCGAACTGTGAAACATTCGCTGACAACAGGACACGAATCGACTGCGCAGCCTCCGTGGCAGAGGACAGGCCGAGAAGACAGGCTCCAACCGCGATAGCCTGATACAATGCACCCTTGAATGACTTCACCGGCGAAATATCCATGATACGAGAAAGAATACCAGACTCAGGAGGATGCTGAGGAGCAGACTGGTCGCGAGGGGAAACGAAAAGCTGAAGTTATCTCGCCGAATGAAGATGTCCCCGGGCAACTTACCGAACCATCCCAGGAGACTCCCAGCTCCAGGAACACGATCAATGATCAACAGCAACAGCCCGGCCAATGCGATGCACAGCCCTACGATCACGAAGACTTTCCCGAGACTCCCCCACTCAGCCATCAGCCTTTGGCCAAATGCTCAGCGATTTGCACCGCATTGAGAGCGGCCCCTTTGCGCAAATTATCTGCCACCACCCACAGATTGAGACCGTTCGAGATCGACTCATCTTCACGAATGCGGCCGACGTAGACCTCGTCCTTCCCCGCAACCTCCAACGGCATGGGGTAGATCTGATGGGCCGGATCGTCATACAGCAACACGCCTGGCGCCGTCGACAGAATGGCGCGGGCCTCGTTGACCGACAGTTTTTTCTCCGTCTCAATATTGATGGCTTCCGAATGCCCGACATACACCGGAACCCGCACCGTCGTCGCCGTCACCTGAATCGACTGATCGCCCATGATCTTTCTCGTCTCATGGAGCATCTTCATCTCTTCTTTCGTATAGCCTGACGGAAGAAAGTCGTCGATCTGCGGCAAGCAGTTGAAGGCGATCTGATAGGGATAGACCTTGGGACTCGCCTCTTTGAAGCTCAACAGGTCTTGGCACTCCGTCATCAACTCGTCCATGGCGTCCTTCCCCGTGCCGGACACGGATTGAAAGGTCGTCACGACAATTCGCTTAATCCTGGCCCGATCATGGAGGGGTTTCAATGCCACGACCATTTGAATCGTGGAACAGTTCGGATTGGCAATGATGCCCTTATGCCGTGGGATATCGTGCGGGTTCACCTCAGGCACCACCAGCGGCACCTCAAGGGTCATCCGCCAGGCTGCGCTGTTATCGATCACCACCGCACCGGCCTTCACCGCAATCGGCGCGAACTCCCGGCTGAGCTCCGCCCCGGCAGAAAAGAGCGCGATGTCCACGCCGGCAAACGAATCCTTCGTCAAGACTTCAATGGGCACTTCGTTCCCTTGGAATGTCACCGTGCCGCCGGCAGAACGAGCCGAGGCAAGAGGGACCAGCCGTGAGACGGGAAACTCCCGCTCCTCAAGTACCTCGATCATTTCAGTCCCGACTGCCCCGGTCGCACCGACAATCGCCACCACATACCCTGATTTTTTCTTTTTCATTCTGAGCCTCGATCCTGCCTACAGCGCGATCTCGCGAATACGATGATTGAATGTATCGGCCACGAGCAGATACCCCGCACGAGCCATCACGATTCCAAACGGGTAACTCAGACTGGCGTCGAGAGCCGCGCGATCGTCGCCCCCATAGTTTGCCACACCAACACCGGCAATGCGCGTAATACGTCCGGTCTCTCGATCCCATCGGCGGACTAGATGGTTGTCCGAATCGGTAAAAAACAGGTTCCCCGCTTCGTCCAACACGATTCCGGATGGCCGTGACAGACTGCGGCTAGGCGGCTCGTCCGGCCCCTGATACTTATACTCTCCACCGTCCCCCGCCACGGTGCTGATGAGGCCAGTGCCGAGATCGACGGCTCGAATCCTTCCACTAAAGCTATCGGCAATGACTAACGTGCCATCTGCCATCAGCGCCAGCCCGCCGGGACCGGCCAAACCGGTATCGGTGGCAGCCATGCCGTCTCCATTGTACGCAGCCGTTCCTGTCCCTGCGACCGTACGAATCACTCCGGTCGCCAGATCGACCGCCCGCACGCGATTATTATTTTGATCGGCAATGTAGAGGTGGCCTGCATCACTCACGGCCAAGGCGACCGGTTCATTCAAGCCGGCCTCCACGGCTAATCCCCCGTCTCCGGAGTATCGAGGTTGCCCAAGGCCCGCGACCGTTGTGATGATGCCCGTCACTGCATCCACACGCCGCACTCGATGGTTCAGCGTATCGGCAATATAGAGATGCCCTCCCCGATCGACCACCACCGCTGTCGGGAAATTCAACAGAGCTTGATCGGCAGGGCCACCGTCGCCGCTGAAACGTTTTGCCGGCGCCGTGCCGGCCACGACATACCGAACGGTCCCGCTCAAGTCGGTCTGTTGCGTGAACGCATGCGAATGGACGGCGTCGCTTTCGGCAAAGGGATCGTCACTCGATCCTTCCGCTGCTGGAGGGGGCGGAACTGGCGCAGCCTCCGGTCCGACTCCCTGGATACATCCCGCAACCGTCCTGATGCAGCCGCTCTTTCTGTCGATCCTCCGAATGACATGGTTCTCAGAGTCGGCAATGAATAAGTTCCCCTCTCCATCGAGAGTCAAACTCTTGGGTTCATTGAGGCAGGCAACGAAGGCTGCAGCTCCGTCGCCGGACCAGCCTGGCTCTCCGGTGCCGGCGAAGGTTCGAATCGATCCAACGTTGAGCGGTACAGTCATCGAGTCCACAAGCCTGGCTAGTTCAGGTTTCGCAGGATTGCCTCGCCCATTTCCGTCGTACTGACGAGACGGGTTCCCTGGCTATAAATATCTTTCGTGCGATACCCGAGTTCGAGGGTTTTTACGATCGCCTGCTCGATGGCCGCCGCTTCCTGATCCAGCTTGAACCCATACGACAGCATCATGGCCGCCGAGGCAATCGTCGCGATGGGATTCGCGACATTCTTTCCGGCAATGTCCGGCGCGCTGCCGTGAATCGGTTCGAACAGCCCGACCTGCGCACCGATACTGGCCGACGGCAACATGCCGATGGAGCCGGTCAACATGGCCGCTTCATCGCTCAGAATATCGCCGAAGATATTATTGCAGAGCATCACATCGAACTGACGCGGGTTGCGGACAAGCTGCATCGCGGCATTGTCGACATAGATATGGCTCAGCTCCACATCCTGATAACTCTTATGGGTCTCGATCACGACTCGGCGCCAGAGTTCGGACGACTCCAGCACGTTTGCTTTGTCGACGGACATCACTTTACTCCGACGCTTTCTCGCCGCTTCGAACGCCACTTTCGCGATCCTCACGATTTCTTCGGTCGTATAGACCTCGGTGTTGAACCCTCGTTCGCTCCCATTCGGCAGCTTCTCGATGCCTTTCGGCTTCCCGAAATAAATGCCGCCCGTCAACTCCCGGATGACGAGGATGTCGATGCCCTCGATGACCTCGCGTTTGAGTGTAGAGGCATCGGCCAACATCGGATACAACTTCGCCGGCCGCAAATTCGCATAGAGGCCCAGGTGTTCCCGCAAACCCAGCAGCGCGCGTTCCGGCCGCAAACTGTACTCCAGCCCTTCCCACTTGGGGCCGCCGACTGCACCGAGCAAGACGGCATCGCTCTGCTTGGCGAGGGTCAGCGTCTCCTGTGGAAGCGGGACGCCGACTTTATCGATGGCCTGGCCACCGACATCGCCGGCCAGGAACTCGAACTGGTGCTGGAACTTCTCGGCTATGGCCTTCAATACTTTTACCGCTTCAGGAACGATTTCTCGGCCTACTCCATCGCCAGCTAATACCGCAATCTTCGCCTTCACAGAGCACTCTCCCTCGTTACGCGTGATGAACGCACCAGTCTCTATTCCAAAACGTCTTCATCCTCTGCCCGCCAAGCGGGATCGACCAGGCAAAGAAACTCGATGGCAGTGGGCCCGTTATTCTCTAACGACTGCCTAGCCCCTGGAGGCACATACACAGTGGCGCCGGCCTCAACTGCGACAGCCGAATCGTCCACCGTCAATATTCCTCGACCGGCAATGATGTAGTAGACCTCGGACGAGGTCAGCCTGTGCCATTTCGACCGGCCGCCTGGAGCCAAGGTCCCATGCGCCAGGCTATACCCAAGCGCGACCGGCTGCTTCGCCGGATGCAGGAGCTCGCGGAGGACGGTATGATCGCCGGCCAGAAATTCAGGCCGATCCCCCAGGGTGACATGAACCACCGCGCACCTCTCAGCAAACGACAAAACCCCGCTTCCAGGCCGGAGCCGGTGACTTTACCGTGGCCACTTTCCTTAAATCAAGTTCACCTTCTGCTCGCCCTGCGCCTGCTTTCCAGCCAAATACAATAACTTGTTCAAGGCGTTGAGATAGGCACGGGCTGAGGCCATGATGATGTCTGTATCCGCTCCATGGCCCGATACGGTGCGCCCATCCTCTTGAACCTTGACCGAGACTTCACCCTGAGCATCGGTCCCCCCCGTGATCGCTTTCACGACATACATGAGGAGCGTGCTCTTCGTCTGCGTGATCGCGGCAATGGTCCGATAGACGGCATCCACTGGCCCATCGCCTGTCCCCGTCTGAACGATCGTTCGTCCGTCGATCTCAAGTTCGACCGTCGCGGTCGGTACTTGATCCGTTCCGCTGGCCGCATGGAACGACTTCAAGGTGATCCGATCGGCCATTTTGACTAACTCTTCTGAGACAATCACTTCGAGATCCTCCTCGTAGATCTCCTTTTTCTGGTCGGCCAGCTTCTTGAACCGCTCGAACGCATGGTTCACCTCTTCGTCCGAGAGCGTATAGCCCAGCTCTACTAACCTCTGGCGAAACGCATGCCGTCCAGAAAGCTTCCCCATGACCATCTTGCCCTCAACCAGCCCGATCGTCTCCGGCTTCATAATTTCATAGGTCGTCTTGTCCTTCAGCAACCCGTCCTGGTGAATACCGGACGTATGGGCAAAGGCATTCGCTCCGACAATCGCCTTATTCGGCTGCACCACCATACCGGTGATCTTGCTGACCAATCGGCTGGTCTTGGAGATCTCTTCGGTGCGGATCTTTGTGTCGGCTTGATAGAAGTCTTTCCTGGTCCGAAGACCCATGACGATTTCTTCCAACGCCGTATTCCCTGCCCGCTCACCGATCCCATTGATCGTACATTCAACCTGGCCCGCTCCTTCGAATACCGCCGCTAAACTATTACCCACAGCGAGGCCAAGATCGTTATGGCAATGGACGGAGATCACCGCCTTTGCACTATTGGACACCTGCTCGCGAATGCCTCGAATGAGCCGTCCAAACTCCTGCGGCACCGCATAGCCGACCGTATCGGGAATATTGATCGTCCCGGCTCCGGCTTCAATCACCGCTTCAATGACCTCATAGAGATAGGCCGGGTCGGAGCGACTGGCATCCATCGGCGAAAACTCCACATCGTCGACATACCCCCTCGCTCGTTGAACCATCTCGACCGCGCGCTTCTTCGCCTCGTCTCGGGTCATGCGAAACTGATGTTTCAGATGGATATCCGAGGTCGAGAGAAACGTATGGATCCGGACCTTCGGCGCCCCCTTTAAGGCCTCCCAGGCTCGATCGATATCCTCCGGACGTGCTCGCGCCAAGCTGCAAATCGTCGGTCCCTCGACCTCCTGTGCAATTCGCCGCACCGCCTCAAAATCTCCGGGCGAACTATAGGCAAACCCTGCTTCAATGATATCGACCCCTAACCGCGCCAACTGCTTCGCCACCATGATCTTCTCTTCAACATTCATGCTGGCGCCGGGAGATTGCTCTCCATCACGCAAGGTCGTATCGAAAATTTTGATCATCCTGGTCATGACTTCACCTCTCTTATCTGGTGAGATTGCTCAAAATGCTTTTCCCGCAAGGCCGCAGGAAGCGAGACGACTGAGGCGTACCCGTAGGGTACGTCGCAGGGAGGCACGCGACCGAGAACGCAGCGGGAAAGCATTTTCAGCAATCTCAAATAAAAAAACCTCCATCCCTACGCCCAGGGACGGAGGCTTGAGAAGCTCCGTGGTACCACCCTGATTTAGCCATGAGCAACGTACTCGCTGCTCACGACCCTTCATTGCGCCCGGTCACGGGGGCGAAACGGAATCCATTACTCTGGTTTCACGGATTCTGGCTCAGAGGCGAGTTCGGCGCCGCATAGGCTGGTTTGCACCATTCACCAGCTCTCTCGATGCTATGCGAATCGCGTACTACTCCTCATCGCAGCCACGCACAATTCAATTTAGACTGACTGCTCGGTCTTGGCCGGCGAGCGCTTCCCGGACATTTTCACGACAAGCCCGACAAGCCGTTCTGCCGGACCGAGCAAGGCATACCCAGCGAATATGACAAATAACATGACCGGGGGCCAGGCGGCGACGAGCATGAGTGCGAGAATTCCCCACACGAGATACGTAATATGCCGCCCGCCGCGAAACTTCAGATCTTTAAAACTTCGATACTTAATAGTGCTGACCATCAAGAATGAAAGAGCCAGAGTTACAATCAGGACCAGAAGAGGTTTCACTTCCGTGCCAATCCTGACGCTATAGTGATCGAAAATGACGAGTGAGGCCACGACCCCTGCCGCCGCAGGGATGGCGAGCCCGGTAAAATACTTGCCGTCCGACGTCGCGACAGTCGAATTAAATCTGGCCAACCGAACCGCACCCATCGCGACATAGGCAAACATCACCGCAATGCCAAATGTCCCCTGTCCGCTCAGGGCCCACGAGTAAATCAAGAGGCCTGGGGCGACTCCGAACGACACCACGTCTGACAACGAATCATATTCGAGACCGAAATGGCTGGTGCTGTTCGTTAACCGCGCCGATTTTCCATCGAGCACGTCGAAGATCATTGCCACCAGAATGGCGACGGACGCGACCATGTAGTTCGCATTGAACACCGACAATATCGCAAAGACTCCGCAGAGGAGATTCCCCGTCGTGAACAGATTCGGAATCAGGTGCATGGCGGCTTTACGCCGTTTTCCATCGCGGCCGAATGATTGACGCAGCGCCGTAGTTTTCATGGCAATTCTCCCAAGATGGTTTCTCCACCTTTGACTCGATCGCCAACTGCAACTTTCAGAACTGTCCCGAGAGGAAGAAACGTATCCATCCGCGATCCGAATCGAATCAGCCCAAACCGTTCACCGAGTATGGCCCGATCCCCGGCTGAAATCCAACAGACAATCCGCCTGGCAATCAATCCGGCCACCTGCACACAGAGCACCTTTGCGCCCTGAGCCGTCCGAATCATCAACGCATTTTGTTCGTTCCGCAACGTGGCATCAGGTCTGCTTGCCACGAGAAACAAACCCGACTGATACTGCACCTCCTCGACAACCCCTTCACAGGGAATCCGATTGATATGCACATCGAATACGTTCAAAAAGATAGTGACACGGATGCTGCGATCCTTGATGAATCGAGGTTCGAACTCCTCTTCGATGGCAATGACTTTCCCGTCACCCGATGCCACGAGGAGCCGAGGCCCTTGAGGGATCACTCGATGGGGGTTCCGGAAAAACCAGACGACAAAGAGCGTCAGACCTGCTCCGCCAACCGCCGCAATCATCCCACCCAGCCAGCCTGCCAACAGTGTAACGCCAACAGCAGCCCCGATGAAGGGAATTCCTTCTTTGGCAAACGGGATGCCGACGGCACGATCTGCCACAGAAACCTCGTTTCTTAGTTTTTGTTCTTATCGACCAACTGCTCTTTTTTCAGCCACGGCATCATCGCCCGCAACCGGCCCCCAACCTCTTCGATCGGATGGGCGGCACCCTTCGCCAGCAGCGCATTGTACATAGGTCGATTCGCCTGATTCTCCAGGATCCAGTCTCTGGCAAACTTGCCGTCCTGAATTTCACCCAGGATCTTCTTCATTTCCAGCTTCGTCTGCTCCGTCACAATCCTGGGGCCGCGAGTAATATCTCCATACTTCGCCGTCGTGCTGATGGAGTACCGCATGTTGGCAATCCCGCCCTGATGGATCAGGTCCACGATCAATTTCACTTCGTGCAGACATTCGAAATAGGCCATTTCAGGCGAGTACCCGGCTTCCACCAAGGTTTCATACCCAGCCTGAATGAGGGATGTAAGGCCTCCGCAGAGCACCACCTGTTCACCGAAAAGATCCGTCTCGGTTTCTTCACGAAAATTCGTTTCGATCACTCCGGCCCGCCCGCCCCCGATGGCGCTGGCATAGGCAAGGCCGATCTGTTTGGTCGTTCCACTTGGATCCTGATGGATCGCGAGCAAGCAGGGCACCCCACTGCCTTTCGCATATTCCGATCGGACAAGATGGCCCGGCCCTTTGGGCGCGACCATGAATACATTGGTCGTCGGTGGTGGCACGATCTGCCCGAAATGAATGTTGAAGCCATGGC
Source organism: Nitrospira sp. (assembly GCA_009885705.1). Classification (GTDB taxonomy): domain Bacteria; phylum Nitrospirota; class Nitrospiria; order Nitrospirales; family Nitrospiraceae; genus Palsa-1315. Next base: position 12,381 of record VFKF01000146.1, read on the forward strand.
CGAACGCGAGATAGGAGCCCGGTTTCAGATTCGGGGCAATATCCTGCCGGTAAATGGCCGCTTGCGCTTCGTCCGGCGCGAGAATCATCACGACATCGGACGCCTTCACGGCATCGGCCACGGGCATGACTTTCAGCCCGCTTTGCTCCGCCTTCTTCCAGGACGCGCCTTCGCGCAACCCAACAACCACACTCACACCGCTCTCCTTCATGTTGAGCGCATGAGCGTGCCCCTGGCTCCCGTACCCGATCACGGCGACTTTCTTATTCTTGATCTGCTGAATATCGGCGTCTTTGTCGTAGTAAATCTTCATCGCTCACTCCTTGGGTAATAGTCGTATCAGGAAACTGATGGGACGTTGGGTCCGTGGTGACGCCTATTCGCGGGCAACTTTTTTCGTCTGCAGGCTCGTCGAGCGAATCGACTCGCGGGCGACCGCGACCCGTCCGGTCCTGGTGAGCTCTTTGATGCCGAGCGGTTGCAGCAAGTTGATGATCGCTTCGATCTTGTGAGGATCTCCGGTCACTTCAATCGTATAGGTTGCCGGTGTGGAGTCGATGACGTTAGCCCGGAAAATATCGGCAATCCGTAACGCTTCCGCGCGATCTTCCGGTCGCGTATGCACTTTGATGAGTGCGGTCTCCCGCGAGACGAAATCGCTCTCATTCAAATCCACGACCTTGATGACGTCGATCAGTTTGTTGAGCTGCTTCACGATCTGTTCGATAATCCGATCGTCTCCGGAGGTGACGATGGTCATCTGCGACATGGACGGATCGAGCGTCGGCGCAACAGAGAGACTTTCAATGTTGAAGCCACGACCGCTAAACAAACCGGCGACGCGAGACAACGAGCCAAACTTATTCTCTACCGTGATCGAAATTATATGTTCCATACCCAATCTGTACTCCCGACACCCTTTAGGCCGTGAGGATCGTATCCGAGTCCTTCGGCATCACTTGCCCGGATCCTGCCTGCTTATTTTTCAAGGCTGGCGGATCTTCCAAAATCATCTCATGATTACACCCGCCGGCGGGAATCATCGGATAGACGTTCTCATATCGATACGTCGGTACATCGACGATGACCGGCTTATTCACGGCAATCGCTTCCTTCAAAACATCATCGATTTCAGAAGGCTTGCTGGCCCGAAGTCCGACCGCTCCGTACGCTTCCGCCAACTTCACGAAATCCGGCGTTGTCTCCAGATCGCTCGACGCATACCGTCCTTCGTAAAAAAGATCCTGCCATTGACGAACCATTCCATGAAACCGGTTATTGAGCACGATAATCTTCACCGGCAACTTATGCACGACGGCCGTCGCCATTTCCTGCATGTTCATCTGGATACTGCCGTCGCCAGCGATACAGAGCACCAACCGGCCTGGAAATGCCGCCTGCGCCCCCATGGCGGCAGGAAACCCGAACCCCATGGTCCCAAGCCCGCCCGAGGTCAACCAGCGGTTCGGCTTGGCCAACTTAAAATACTGGGCGGCCCACATCTGATGTTGCCCCACGTCGGTCGACACAATCGGGTCCAGATCTTTCGTCAGCTCATAGAGCCGCTTGATCACGTACTGCGGCTTGGTCGGACCATCAGCCGCCTGTTGATAGGCAAGAGGATTGGCCTGTTGCCATTCATGAAGCTGATTCCACCAGGGCTTGCGTAATTCGCGCTGATCGCCGTTCACCGTGGCACGAAGAATCTGGAGTAACTCGCGAAGCACGGTCTTACAATCGCCCACGATCGGGATATCGACATTCACATTCTTCCGAATCGAGGTTGGATCAATATCGATGTGGATGACCTTGGCATGCGGGCAAAACTCGGAAACCTTTCCCGTCACACGGTCGTCGAACCGCGCCCCAATGGCCACAACCAGATCGGAATAATGCATCGCCATATTCGCACAATAGGTGCCATGCATGCCCAACATGCCCAAGGACTGCGGATGTTCCCCAGGGAAAGCCCCGAGTCCCATCAGGGTCATGTCGACCGGCATATGGGTCAACTCAGCCAACTCCAGTAGCTCATGTGATGCACCCGAGAAGATGACACCGCCGCCGACGTACAGAATCGGCTTCTTCGCCTTCGTCATGGCCTCAGCCGCTTGCTTGATCTGCCACTTATTGCCTTCATACACTGGGTTGTAGCTCCGAATGGCGACGGAGCTCGGATAGGTAAACTCCGCCTTATCCATCGATACGTCTTTGGGAATGTCGACGAGCACCGGACCTGGACGCCCAGTTGTCGCAATGTAAAACGCTTCTTTGATCGTCGTCGCCAAATCGGCGACATTCTTCACCAGAAAGTTGTACTTGGTGCAAGGACGGCTCAAGCCGATATTATCCGCTTCTTGGAATGCGTCATTCCCAATCAGGCTCGTCGGCACTTGCCCGGTAAAACACACCATCGGTACCGAATCCATGTAGGCATCAGCTAAGGCCGTGATGACATTGGTCATGCCTGGTCCTGAGGTCACAAGACAAACTCCGGCTTTACCGGTTGCCTTGGCATAACCTTCCGCCATATGGCCTGCACCCTGCTCATGGCGAGTGAGGACCACTTCAATGTCTTTCTGTTGGTGAAGCATGTCGAAAATCTTCAATACGACACCACCAGGAAGCGCAAAAACCGTTTTCACGCCTTCCCGCTTCAGGCATTCGATGAGGATTTCAGCACCTGTGAGCTTCATGATAGAACCTCCATCCACCCCGCCGGTGAAAACCGAGCGGAGGAATCGGCACGATAGGCGACGTTGCGGTTTATCCTAAATAGACCGGACCGGAATCCCATGATAACTCAGAACATTCTGAAAAATCAGGGATAAAGATCTGTAATCCTAGCATCACACATTTCATCGCGTCAATAGAGCGGCATGCCAGGCCCACCGCTCGCTGACAGTCTCCCTCCTCACATGATATCGTTCAAATCATCTCGCACATCCTGTTGGCCTTGAGTCGTCACTCCATGAACATGCCAGTCCATGTGACCATTCTCTCGCGTAAAGACTGCCATCTCTGCGATGTCATGTTCCGTATCACATTGCATCTCCAGGCAGAGCTAAACATCACCACAACAAAAGTTGATATTGAAGGTGATTGCGCGTTGACGGAACGTTATGGATCGAGAGTTCCCGTCGTCTTAATCGACGAGGTCGAACACTGCTCAGGGAAAGTGACGGAGGGGGAACTCCGTCGAGCGATAAAAAAAGCGCGGTGGAGAAGACCTATAAGCCGGATTCTGTCCCGTCTGGGATATGGTCCCAAGCGGGGATGATCATTTCTCTGGGATTCGAGTTACCTCGAACCTCAAGCGACCTACCCGAAGACCTCGGCCGGGCCAGCCGGTCGCCGGCTTTCCGAAGAAAACCGACAGATGTCTTCCTATTTGGCCTTGCATCGGGCGACGCTTACCCTGCCAGTGATGTTACCATCACCGCGGTGGGCTCTTACCCCGCCGTTTCACCCTTACCTGATCCCCAGCGACAAGACTTGCATCTCATCGCTGTGGCCATCGGCGGTTTATTCTCTGTGGTGCTGGTGTCGGATCGCTCCGCCTGGGCGTTACCCAGCGCCCTGCCCATGAAGTCCGGACTTTCCTCCCGGAGCGTTGCCGCTCCGAGCGATCACCCGGTCTTCTCCCTCGCGCAGCCTGAGTATAGAAAGGGCACAGAGAGGATGCAAGTCGGCGGACCATCCGGCTCCCGCCTCCGACCCGCAACGGGACCTCTTGCACACCTAACCTAACGCAATGTCGGCAAAACCACGGCAGGCGCAGGCTGTTTCGATTGAAAAATCCCCATGGCCTCCGGCATCCACTGTTTCAGTTGATCGATTCTGGTCTCATTACTCGGATGAGTCGACATGAACTCTGAAGGGCCGCCACCGCCCGACAATTGCCCCATCCGCTCCCAAAGTGAAACCGACTCACGTGGATCGTATCCCGCATCGGCAGCAAGGAGAATGCCGATGTAGTCCGCTTCAGATTCGTGTTTCCGACTGAACGGCAATAACACCCCAACCTGTGCCCCGGCACCGAGTGCCGCCATCGCGGCCTGGGACATCATCCCTCCGCCACCGGCGGCCCCTGCTGCAGCCCCTGCCACCTGCAAGGCCGCATTCGTCAACTGTCCCTGGCTCATCCGTTCCGCCCCATGACGGGCCAGCGCATGCACGACTTCATGTCCCATGACCGCTGCCAATCCAGCCTCAGTCCGTGCCACTGGGAAAATTCCCGTATACACCGCAATCTTGCCTCCGGGTAATGCGAAGGCATTCATGGTTTTATCATCTTTGATGACGATCACTTCCCACTGAAACTGCTGGGCCATTTCCGCGTATTTTGAACGTTTCGCCGCCTCAATAATTCGTGCAGCGACCCGCTTCACTGGCTCAATCTCTCGAGGATCTTGCGACTGTCGAAGTTTGGGGTCGGTCTTTACCTGACTATAGGCCTGCGCACCCATCTGCATTTCTTGTGGCACGGATGTCATGAGCAACTGCGACCGACCCGTATAGGGATTCGTCTCGCACCCGCTGACCACCAGCAGTCCGAGCCCGGCCACCATCAACAATCCTCTGTGCAAGAAGGACGTCCATGCCTGCATCGCACTTCCTCCTGAAAATCACCCGCGTCTACGCGTATAAAAATTGACCGTCCCTTAAGGCTTTGTTAGATTACCGCGCCGCAATGAAAATCTCTACTTGAGTGACTACCCTGTGCCCACGACAACAACTGCCACGATAGAGCGTATCGGTATCGATGAGTCCGGCAAGGGAGACTATTTCGGTCCTCTCGTCATCGCCGCGGTCTTCGTCGACGCGACGACGCAGGCCGAACTAGCCCTCATGAACGTTCGGGACAGCAAGAAGATCGCCGACGGACGTATCTCGATATGGCTCCCGATATCTGAATGATTTGCCCCCACAGCATTATCGCGATCGGCCCGCAACGATACAACGAACTCTATGCAAAGATCATGAACTTGAATCACTTGCATGGCCTGGGGCCATGCAAAAGCGCTGGAGACATTACTGGAAAAGGTGTCGTGCAGCCGCGCGATTGCAGACCGGTTCGGAGACGAGCGGCTGATCCTGAATGCGCTACAAGAGAAAGGACGCCCCGTCCTACTCGAGCAGCGGCATAAAGCTGAGTCCGATCTGGCCGTGGCTGCGGCTTCGATCCTAGCCCGTGCCGAATTCCTGCTCCGATTGAAACGGCTCTCGGACGAGATCGGCACGACACTGCCGAAAGGCGCATCACCCGCCGTTGAACTAGCCGGACGGATGATTATGAAGAAACATGGGGAAGAACGCTTAGGGTCGGTCGCGAAGCTGCACTTTAAAACGACTCAGACGGTACGGGGGGAAACGGACTAAACCGACTCGCCGATCTCAAGGATGGAGCTCTTGTCGGGATCGGGCCCCGGATGTGCTACCACAGGGATTTGCCCATCCCAATAGAGCATCCGTCGACAATAGGGGCAGGTCTGAAGATCTTGCGAACGCTTCACTTCTGAAATCAGTTGCGGAGCAAGTTGCAAGCGGCACCCGGAACAGGTTCCATCTTTAATCTCAGCGAGGGCTTGATCCTTCCCCGCCGCCTTGATCGCCGTATACCGCCTCAGGAGCCCCTTCTCGACATGGGCGGAATGGGCTTGCTGTTGTCCTTCAAGATCCGCCAGCTCAGCTGAGATCTTTTTCTCCAATTCATCGGAGATCTTTTTCTCTTGGGTAAAGACCTTTTCGACGACAGCCAGTTTCGCTTGTGCTTCTTTGGCGGTCTGCTGCAGCTGCTCGATTTTCTCCATGCAGAGCAGAATCTTTTCTTCGAAGTCGCCTTTCTTCTTGTTGGCCACCTCGATCTCAAACAGATGAGCCTGATATTCCTTGTTGGATTTCAGCTCGGACAGCCGCGATTTCATCTTTTCAGTATGGGCTTCGTGAACCTCAAGGTCCTTTTCATGCGACCGCCGTTCTTTGACGATAATCTCTAGCGCAGCATTGGTCTCCTGGAGAAGCTGCTTGGCCTCTCGAAGCGGAGTCTCAACCGCGTTCAGTCGTTCGGGAAACTTTCGACGTTGATTATTGATCTCCATGATTCGGAGATCCAACTTTTGCAGCGCGATCAGGGGGGAAAGGTTATGGTTCAACGCACTCCTCTAACTGTTGTTCTGCACAACGGTCTCAATCTATTGAGTTCTCTGCCCCTGCTGGTGGGCCCACTAGGACTTGAACCTAGGACCAGCTGATTATGAGTCAGCCGCTCTAACCACCTGAGCTATGGGCCCGATCAGGCGGATGACTCTGTCGCGCCTGCCCCGCAGACAACAACGGGTGATTCTAGGCTGCACAGGGGACGGAGTCAAATCACCCGGACGCCCCATATGGCATCAGAGTGTTTCCACGAAACTGCGCAGCTTCTTGCTCCGACTTGGATGGCGCAGCTTACGCAAGGCCTTGGCCTCGATCTGCCGGATACGTTCGCGGGTGACTTCGAAATCCTGACCAACCTCTTCGAGGGTATGGTCGGTGGCTTCGCCGATGCCGAACCGCTTCCGCAAGACCTTCTCCTCACGAGGCGTGAGTGTCTCCAGAGCACTATTGATCTGGCGCTGGAGGTCATATCGGATCGCCGCCTCCAGAGGAGATACGGCCTTCTTGTCCTCGATAAAGTCGCCCAAATGGCTGTCTTCTTCCTCTCCGATCGGGGTCTCCAGCGAAATCGGCTCACGCGCAATCTTCAAAATCTTCCTGACTTTGTCCAGGGGCAAATCCATGCGGTCGGCAATTTCCTCAGGCGTCGGTTCACGACCGAGCTTCTGGACCAGATGGCGAGAGGTCCGAATCAACTTATTGATCGTCTCGATCATATGCACGGGGATACGGATCGTCCTGGCTTGATCGGCGATCGCACGAGTAATCGCCTGGCGGATCCACCATGTCGCATAGGTGCTGAACTTGTATCCGCGTTTGTACTCGAATTTATCGACCGCCTTCATCAGGCCGATATTGCCTTCCTGGATCAAGTCGAGGAACTGGAGACCGCGGTTCGTATACTTCTTGGCGATGCTGACCACGAGACGAAGATTCGCCTCCACCAGCTCGGCTTTCCCTCGCTTGACCTTTTCCTCCGCCACGTCCAGATGCTTCACCGCATCCTTAATCTCTTCCGCGGACACGAGCGCCTCTTCGGTCTCGAGCGTTCGAATCCGGCCCTTCGCCGCCTGATACACGTTTTTAATATCCTCAAGCGCTTCCTCGGTACAGCTCGTCTTGCGTTTGACCGCAAGAAAATCTTTCCGGTCTCGGCACAACTTTTTCAGAGCCTCAGCTCCGGCCTCGCCGCTGATCCCAAGCCGGCGCTGACAACTGATAATCTCACGCTCCGCCGTGCGAATCTGGATCGCCAACTCCCGCACACGCTGCACCATCCGATCCTTCAACACCCCGTGCAGGTTGACGGACTCCATCTTCTCCACGACCTGATCGCGAATCGTATCGATCTGTTTTTTGATCTTCTTCTGTTTCGCAGGATCGCTGTTGGCCGTCCGCGCCACTTCATAGAGACTCTTCAGCGAGGTCGAAATTTTCCGGACGGAGTTCAGTCCTTCGAGGGTCTTGACTCGAAGCTCTTCGTAGTCCCGCTGGATTTGTTCTTCCTCGATTTCTTCCTCGGTCTCGACGATCGGGACAATCTCACGCACATCGATGGTCCCGTTCTTGAGCTGATCGTACAATGCGAGGACAAACTCGATCGTCATCGGCATCCCATAGATGACCGACGCGATATTGTTCTTCCCCTCCTCGATGCGTTTGGCGATCTCGATTTCCCCCTCACGGCTCAAGAGCGCCACACTGCCCATCTCTTTGAGATAGAGTCTGACCGGATCGTCTGTCCGGCTGAGTGCGCCGGGAGTTAAATCGATTTCCTTCTCGTCCTTCTCATCTTTTTCTTCCTTTTCGTTTTCATCCCCGGCGCCGGATCCGGAGTCGGCCCCCTCGGCGTCATCGCTCAACTCCTCGGCATCCCGGGCCTTTTTAATCCGCTCACCCTCCGGCGCATCGACGATCTCGATATCCATTTCGCCAAACATCGTCATGATGCTGCCGAATTGCTCGGAAGACACCACTTCCGCAGGCAACGTGCTATTCAACTCGTCGTACGTCAAAAAGCCCTTCTCTTTTCCGATCGCAATGAGCTTTTTTACTTCGCCGAGCAACTCTTGTTTCGCCATGACTACTCCTTCACTAAGGACAATATCCCGGTTGCAGGCCGATTGGCCTTTTGCATGCTTAATTCATTCACTTGTGCATTCAGTATCCGCGCATCCTCTCCACGGCCCTCCCGCTCGGCAGCTTTGAGTCGCGCGGTCAAATCTCGAAACAGGGCCTCGGCCCGCTTCCGCTCCAAGGTCTCCAAACAGCCCGCAACGTGGGCCGGCACATCGTCAAAATGGTCTTCCCGCACGGACAACTCGGTCGCCAGCGACCCGCAATCCGGATGATCGGCCACGGCATCGAGCAGCAACCTGAGTCCAACTCGGCCATCCCGATCGAGATGGGTCAGCGCCGCCTCGACGAGGATCCGGCAGGCCGGAACCGAAAAGGCCTCGGGCCTCAGCCGTTGCACATCGGCAGCGGTCAAATGCCCGTGCAGCAGCAAATACACCAGATCCCGCTCTTCGCTCGCGCCCTTGAACATCGCCGGGGTCACGCCCGCCGATTGCACGGCCACCGGGCGCCGGCCCTCGGACTGCACCAGCGCTGGATACCGCTCGATCAATCGTTGCTGGCTAATCCCCAGTCGCTCGGCCACCACACGAATCCGTTCCTCTCGTTCGATCGGATGCTCACTCTTTTGCAGAATCCGCAGCACATCGTCCACGCTACGGATTCGCCCTTCGATCGTACTGGAATCGGTCGTACTCAAACTATGCTCGAGCGCAAAATCCAGGAGGCTCGGAGACTGCTCTTCCAGCCTCGCAAAGGCCTCAGGCCCTTCCTTCCGCACATAGGTATCGGGGTCCTCGCCTGCCGGCAGCGAGACAACTTTCACGCCAAGTCCGCTATTCACGAACAGATCGAGCCCCCGCAATGCAGCACGAACCCCGGCCTGATCCGGATCGAACAACAGGACGACCTTCGAAGCGAACCGCCTGAGCACCTGAATGTGCTCCGCCGTCAGTGCGGTTCCCAGCGTCGCCACCGTATGGGTCAATCCGGCTTGATGAAGGGCAACCGCATCAAAGTACCCTTCCACGACGATCACCGTCTTCAGCCTGGCTACGGCTTCACGCGCAAGGTCTAACGCGTAGAGTGTCTGCCCCTTCTTGAATAAGGGAGTATCCGGAGAGTTCAGGTATTTCGGAGTCCCCTCGCCAAGAATGCGGCCACCAAAACCGACAACCCGCTTGCGCAGATCCGTAATGGGGAACATCACACGGGCGCGAAACCGGTCATAGGACCCGGACGCCTGCTCTCTCGCCACCGTCAATCCCGCTGCGGCTAAATCACTCTGCGCAAATCCCTGTTGACTCAGCGCCTTGATGAGCCCGTCCCACTCAGACGGCGCGTAACCAATTTCAAACCGCTCGATTGTCCCAGCCTGAATGCCTCGGCTCGCCAGGTAATCCCGCGCCGTCGCGCCAGCCGATCCATTCCGTAAATTCTGCTGAAACCACGCCGTCACTGCCCGGTTTAGTGGCTCGAGACGGCTCATCTGTGCTGCCTGAGGCCCGGCATTCGGCCCGCTCTCGGGCACGACAATTCCACACTTCTGCCCAAGGTCACGGACCGTCTCGGGAAAATTCGCGCCGGTGATCCGCATCAAAAATGCAAACACGTTGCCGCCCGCACCACAGCCGAAACAATGAAAAATCTGGCGAGACGGGCTCACCGTAAAGGAAGGCGATTTTTCCTGATGGAAGGGACAGAGACCTTTCAGGTTCTGGCCGGCCCGAGTCAAACTCACGTGATGGCCAACCACCTCCGCGATATCGACCCGATCTCTGACTTGATTGATCACGTCTTCAGAAATCAGACCTCGGCCCACGGGAGTCGCAGCTCCTATTCCCCCACCTGGCACCGGTGAGGACAGTAAACGTAAGTGGTCGTAAAATAGACCGTTCAGGGTAGCAGACGGGAAAGAAATCTGTCAACGTGGTGGAAACAGGCTAGCCAGGAGGCCAGGCAAGATGGCGCCCGCCTAACACATGAAGATGCAGATGAAACACACTCTGTCCGCCATGCGCACCGGTATTGACGACCAATCGGTACCCGGACTCGGTAATCCCCTTCAGTTTCGCGACCTTGTTACCGGCCACCATCAAGCGCCCGAGCAGCTCGACATCTGAGTCTTGCAGTTCAGCAATCGAGGTCACGTGTTTTCTGGGAATGACGAGTGTATGCGTCGGCGCCTGGGGATTGATATCGTCGAACGCAACCACGAGATCATCCTCATACACGAGCGCGGCAGGAATGGTTCTCGCCACAATCTTGCAAAAGAGGCATTCGCTCATGAAGTTGGCTCCTTTCTCAAGCCAGACTTGCCAAACCGCGTCGCCAACTCTTGATAGACTTCCTGCGGCGTGATGCCATGGTGCCCCAAGGCTACTAACGTATGGAATAACAGATCCGCTGTTTCGTAGACGATTTCCTCCTTCTTCCCACCCTTGCCGGCAATTGCCACCTCCCCTGCTTCCTCGACGACTTTCTTCAAAATACGATCGACCCCGCCTTGCAGCAACTTGGAGGTGTAGGACTCACTTGAGGGTTGCTGCTTCCGCTCTTGGATCATCTGGTAGAGGCGCTCAAGAATCCCCCCCCAGGACTCCGACGTTTTCGTCTCGGGAGAATCCAGACGGGAAAAGAAGCAGGCCCGCTCACCCGTATGGCAGGTCGGACCGACTGGATCGACCTTCAGAAGCAGGGCGTCGCCGTCACAATCGAAGAACAGATCCTTGAGCTGCAGCTTGTGCCCCGAGGTCTCACCCTTCTCCCATAATGCCTTGCGCGAACGGCTCCAGAAATGCACCGACTTCGTGTCGAGGGTCTTTTGCAGCGACTCCCGGTTCATATAGGCCACCATCAGGACCGTGCCATCTCGCCAATCCTGTACGACGGCCGGAATCAGCCCCTGCGCATTAAATTTTAATTGCCCTATATCCATTATCGAACCGCGACTCCCTTCTGACGAAGATAGGCTTTCGCTTCCGGAATCGTATGAGTCCGAAAATGGAAAATCGACGCAGCCAGGACCGCATCCGCCTTGCCTCTGACGAATCCATCATAGAGGTGGTCCAAATTCCCCACACCGCCCGACGCAATCACCGGAATCGAGACGGCCTCCGATACTGCAGACGTCAGCGCGAGGTCATACCCCTGCTGTTGCCCATCTTGATCCATACTCGTGAGCAAGATCTCACCGGCACCATACTGGGCCATCCTCTTCGCCCATTCAACGACATCGAGACCGGTCGACTTACGACCGCCATGAGTGAAGACTTCCCACCCTGCTGCCGGCGCGGCGCGATGTTTCGCATCGATCGCCACAACGATACATTGTGTCCCGAATCGCTCCGCCGCTTCCTTCACAAATTCTGGCCGTTGGACCGCCGCCGTATTAATGCTCACCTTATCAGCGCCGGCATTCAACAGGGCACGGATATCCTCAAGCGTTCGCACGCCTCCGCCAACGGTCAACGGCATAAATACCCGCGCCGCAGTCCGTTCGACCACATCGATGATCGTTTTGCGATTCTCATGGGAGGCCGTGATATCGAGGAAGCAGAGTTCGTCGGCACCCTCGCGATCGTAGGCCGTGGCGACTTCGACCGGATCTCCCGCATCGCGCAAATTCACAAAGCTCACGCCTTTCACGACGCGGCCGTCTTTGACATCGAGACAGGGGATGATCCGTTTGGTCAACATGACAACTCGTGAAGCGTAAAACGTGAAACGTGAAACGAACATGCCAAAAAAGAAATCATCACGCTTCACCAAGGGCCGCGAGAGCGGCCCGATAATCTAACTTGCCATCATAAAGCGCTTTCCCGACAATCGCCCCTTCAACTCGTGGTCCGAGCGCCTGTACGGCTCGCACGTCTTCAATGCGAGAAATCCCCCCGGACGCGATGACCGGGAAGGAGGACAACTCCACCACTTCCCGCAACGCTACCAGATTCGGTCCACCCAACATACCATCGCGAGCAATGTCCGTATAAATCACCGCCCCGAGGGCATGACCGGCCAACTCCTTGAGCAAATCGGTCGCTTTCGTCTCCGACACCGATGTCCAGCCCTTGACGGCCACCCTTCCATCCCGCGCATCCAGTCCCAAGAGAATCTGACGAGGGAACTCCGTGCAGGCCTTTTCCAAAAAAGACCGATCGGTCAATGCCGCAGTGCCGAGCACGACCCTGCTCACACCTGCGCCGAGATAGCGGCGCACGGTTTCAATCGATCGGATCCCTCCCCCAACCTGCACCTTCACGCTCACGGTGCGAATGATCGCCTCGATCTGGGACAAATTGCGCGGCTCACCCTCCACCGCTCCGTTCAGATCCACCACATGGATCAGCGTCGCACCGCCTTGCTGCCATTGTCTCGCTACAGCCGGCACGTCGTCTGAATACACCGTCTCAGCCGCCATATCGCCTTGACGCAACCGCACACAACGGCCATCTTTTAAATCGATCGCAGGAATAATCAGCATGCCCTAAACCGTCCCTTGTTAACGTTCTTCTGCCGTTCCGAACGGAAATTCACGAAGCAGATGGTCGACCCCGTAGATCGCCAATTCCTCCGCTGTGACAAACACCCCATGCCGCTGAATAAAACCCACGAAATCCTCCGTCATCGGCCGCTGCTTCTCGTAGTAATTCCCTTCCCACAGGATTTGCCCATCGGCGGCGATAACCTTCGCTTCAAACCCCACCGTGGCCGGGGGGCTGGCACCAAAACGACCACCAACCCGCTCCTGATACACCAACACTTGACCGATCAGCGACGCATCGACCTTGAGCTGTTTCGCCACGGTCATCGCCAGTGCCTGTCCAGTGGCAGATTGAGTCGTCGCCTGAGACGCCAGCGCTTTTGCTGCCTCACTCGGCGCAAGTACGGTCACACCCTGCCGAGACTTCAACCGGCTCCAGAATAGCTGTGTGACTGTCGCCCCGGCGCCAGCCGGCACGGTGACTGTTTGCCGAATAAGCTGTTCAGTATTCGGTGGTACCACAAGCGCCATATCGGAGCGGCGAGCTCCCTGAGGCGCGGAGAAGCCCTGATCGACAACATCCCTGACTTGTGGCGTCGCAAGCGTGGTGAACGGGATCAAGACAATTGTACGAATCTGATACCGCGGCAACTCCGCAGACGATTTCGTCGTGACTTTCGATCCACTGCAGCCGGCATCCGCCAACAGAGCCAGTCCCATCAACGCCATCGACCATTCCCGTTTGCTCATCATGCTTATTTCCAGGATCCAAAATTCTTGATCAGCCGTAACCCGACCGCCTGGCTCTTTTCAGGATGGAATTGGCAGGCCACAACATTGTCCCGCCAGATACTCGATACAAATGTCGTCCCGTAATCCGTCGTGGTTGCCGCAACGGCCTTGTCGGAAGGGTCGACATAAAATGAATGCACAAAATACCAGTACGACCCATCGGGAATCCCCTCGAACAGGGAACAGGGCCGCTCCATCATGACGTTGTTCCAACCCATGTGCGGCACCTTCATCCCCTGGTTGGCAGCAAACCGCCTGACCTTGCCGGGGATAATGCCGAGACCCTTGTGCGTACCAAACTCCTCACTTTCTTCAAACAACAATTGGAGCCCCAAACAGATACCCAAAAATGGTTTACCCGATTGAATCGCTGCGCGAATTGGCTCCGCCAACCCATACCCCTCAACATTGGCCATACAATCGCCAAAGGCTCCGACACCGGGCAAGACCACATGACTCGCATTTCCAATGACCTTTGAGTCACGCGTGACGACCACCTTATGCCCCACCGCCTCAAAGGCCTTGGAGACACTGCGGAGATTGCCCATGCCGTAATCGATGATCGCAATCATAGGACCTGCCCACTGGTGGAAAGGACGTAACCATACCGCAACCAGGCTTGTCCTGCCACTCCTCTCTATGAAAATAAAAAGGGGACAGGCAACCTATGGCCTGTCCCCTTGAGTCATTTAGCTCTATCAAACCGACGGGGGCTACAACATGCCCTTCGTGGACAGCACCTTGCCCGCCAATCGCTCTTCCGGCATCGTCGCTTGATCCAACGCCTTGGCGAGGCCTTTGAAGATCGCTTCCATGATGTGGTGCGGGTTGCGCCCGTATATCAGATTCACATGCAAGTTGAGCCCACCATGAGTCACAAACGCCTGAAAGAAGTCTTCGAACAGACCGAGATCGAACGTCTTGATCTTCCGATCAGGCAGATTCACGTTATAGACAAGATAGGGCCTGCCGCTAAGATCCACGGTGATCTGAGCCAGCGTTTCATCCAGCGGGAGCGAGGCAAAACCGAACCGCTTGATCCCGCCCTTCTCCCCCAATGCCTGATGCAGAGCCTTGCCCATCACAATACCAACATCCTCTACCGTATGATGCTCATCGATGTCGATATCGCCCTTGGCCTTGACCGTCAGATCGAAAAATCCGTGCTTGGACAGCAGTTCCAGCATATGGTCGAAAAACCGGATACCGGTCTCGATCTTCCCTTGCCCGCTGCCGTCCAGACGCCAGTCCACATGGATATCCGTTTCTTTGGTCGCGCGATGAATGGATGCCTGCCTGGATGCCGATCCGTTCTTTTTCATGAAAACCTGCTTTGGGCTGATTTCGCGTGGGCGTCGAACCCTTCGATGTGTGCCAACCGAACGAGATGATCCTTCACCTTGCTCAGCTCCTCTTTCGTGTAATGAACGATATTGCTCACTTTGAGATAATCGTGGACAGACAGTGCCGAAAAGAAGCGCGCCGTCCCGCCGGTCGGCAACACGTGATTCGGACCGGCCACGTAATCCGCCACCGACGGAGGCGTGTACCGACCCAAAAAGAGCGCCCCCGCGTGACGGATTTTCTCTAAATAGTCGAACGGTTCATCGACCGAGAGCGCCAAATGCTCCGGAGCAATCTCGTTGGCCACATCGATGGCTTCGTCCATGGTCGTGACCACAAACGCCACCGAATGGCGGGCAATGGACTTGGCAGCAATCTTTTCCCGTTGCAGCCCCTTCAGCTGAATGCCGATGAGTCGCACCACATCCTTCGCCAACTGTGCCGATGTCGTCACGAGATAGACCTGCGCATCTTCGTCATGCTCCGCTTCACAGAGGAGATCGGCCGCGACATGCGCCGGCTTGGCGTCGTCATCTGCGACGACGAGCAGTTCACTCGGACCGGCCACCATATCGATCCCGACCGTGCCAAAGAGGAGTCGCTTGGCCGTCGCGACATAAATATTCCCGGGCCCCACGATTTTGTCGACCCGTTGAATTGTCTTGGTCCCGTACGCCATTGCACCGACGGCTTGCACGCCCCCGACGCGATAGATCTCCGTCACGCCGGCGATATCGGCGGCGACGAGCAAATAGGGATTGATCGGGCCTTTTTGTGGCGGCGTACACATCACCACGCGGGAGACGCCCGCCACTTTGGCTGGAATCGCACACATCAACACCGACGAGGGATAGACGGCCTTGCCGCCCGGCACATAGACCCCGACCGCATCGACCGGCGTGACCACCTGCCCAAGCGTCGCCTCGTTATCCTGATACATCCAGGTCTTGATGCGCTGGCGCTCATGGAACGACGTAATCCGCTGGGCCGCAAACCGGAGTGCGTCGCCCTCTTCTTTTCGGATGTGGAAGTAGGCCTCTTTGATTTCCTCGGGGGTGACGCGCAGCTCCGTGGCTTTCATGGAGACGCGGTCGAACTGTTTCGTATAGCGGAGGACGGCCTTATCGCCGCCTCGCTCCACGGCTTGCAAGATCGATTTGACCGTCTTCTCGACGGCAGCCCCTTGCACACGGGCACGCGTCGTGACTTTTTTGAGTGCGGGGAGGAAGGCTCGCTCGGTGGAGGCCACGATCTTCATGTATGCGTCCGTTTGACCGTTCGACGTGCTCCACGCGAAGGCTTGCGAGGAGCGGCTGTTCGAGACCCGGTTGATGTACGACTGACGGCCCGGAGCTTGTGAATCAGCTCTGTGACCACCGCATGCTTCAGCTTCAGACTCGCTCGATTGACGACCAGCCGAGCCGTAGACTGCGCAATACACTCCACTTCGACGAGGTTATGCGCCTTCAACGTATTGCCGGTCTCGACCAGATCGACGATCCGATCGGCCAGACCAACCAACGGCGCCAGCTCAATCGAGCCGTACAACTTGATAATTTCGACCGGCACGCCGCGCTGATTGAAATACCGCTCGGTGATCTTGGGATACTTGGTCGCGACCCGAATTTTCGAAGACAGCCGATCCCGTGAGGCCAGTCCTTCGAGCGCAGCGACGGCGATTCTACACGCTCCGAATCCTAAATCCAATGGCTCATATACATCGCTATCCTGCTCCATCAACACATCTTTTCCGACAATTCCGACATCCGCGGCGCCATATTCGACATAGGTCGGCACATCTGTCGGCCGCACGATGAGAAAGGTCATGCCGATCTCCGGACAGGGAAATACGAGCCGACGACTCTCGGTGGAAAGGCTGCCCATGGCGTAGCCCGCTCGACGAAACACGTCCAGCGTAAGGTCCAACATTTTCCCCTTCGACAAGGCAATTGTCAGCATGATATCAGCGCGTCTCGGCCGGAGACGCCCCTTCTTTGTGACGGGTGATCGTCGCACCCAGTCCACGCAGTTTCTCTTCCATCCGCTCATACCCACGATCCAGATGGTAGACCCGAAGGATCTCCGTCGTGCCTTCTGCCGCAAGTCCAGCCAAGAATAAGCCGGCGCTCGCACGAAGGTCGGAGGCCATCACCGGCGCCCCGGTCAGCCTGGTCGGCCCGGTCACCACCGCCCGGGTGCCCTCGACCTTAATATCGGCGCCCATCCTCCGCAGCTCTTCGACATGCATGAAGCGGCTCTCAAAGACCGTCTCCGTAATTACACTCGTGCCCTCGGCTGCCGTCATCAAGGCCACCATTTGCGCCTGCATATCGGTGGGAAACCCGGGATAGGGTAACGTCCGGATGTCGATGCCTTTGAGCCGCGAAGCCGCATTGAGATGAATCCTGTCCTTTCCCACCTCCATCTCGACGCCGGATTCTCGTAGTTTCATCAACAGGGCATCCAAGTGGCCCGGACAGCACCGATTGACCGTAACCGCGCCCCGCGTAATAGCCCCGGCCACAAGATACGTGCCGGTTTCGATGCGATCAGGGATGACGTCGTGATCGCTGCCGTGCAATTCACGGACTCCTTCAATCGTGATGACATCCGTTCCGGCACCGACGATGCGAGCCCCTCGCTTCACAAGAAAGTTCGCGAGGTCGACAATTTCCGGTTCTTTGGCAGCGTTTTCAATGACCGTGATCCCCTGGGCCAACGTCGCGGCCATCATCAGATTTTCCGTTCCGGTCACCGTCGGTGTGTCGCAGTAAATCTGGGCGCCCGTCAACCGCTTCGCGGTGGCGCGAATATACCCATGTTCCATCAAAACTTCTGCACCCATTTTGGCCAGTCCGGCAAGATGGAGATTCACGGGCCGCGACCCAATCGCACAACCACCGGGCATCGACACCGTCGCTTCGCCCCAGCGTGCCAACAGCGGCCCCAACACCAGCACGGAGGCCCTCATGGTTTTGACAAGATCGTAGGGGGCCTGGGTCGAGCTGATCATCCCCGCATCGATCACCGCACGGTTCCCCTCATGGTGGACCTTTGCGCCCAGGATACCCAACAGCTTCCCCATGGTGACAACATCGACCACGCGGGGCACATTGGTAATCACGCATTCGCCGCCGCCAAGAATGGTGGACGCCAAGATCGGCAAGGCGGCATTCTTCGCCCCGCTGATCTGAACCTCTCCTCGAAGCGGTATCCCGCCGGTGATAACTGTCCGATCCATCTTGCCCTAGGCTCCCACTCGCTCCACAATCACCACCCGCTCAAGCCCCGCTTCATCCAGGACCAGCCGGTGAAATCTGTAGCCTGGTGTCTGCTCGACAATCCGGCGCATCGCACGAGCCTGGCCGGCGCCAATTTCCATGATCACCGCACCGCCGAGAGAGAGATATCGGCTGGCCTCCCATAACAACCGCTCGTGCAATTCCGTCCCCTGAGGCCCTGCCACCAATGCACTGCGCGGTTCAAACAGCTTCACTTCCGGCTGGAGTGTTGCCCAATCTAACTCAGGAATATAAGGAGGGTTCGAGACAATGACGTCAACCTGCCCTTCCAGCTTCTGCTCAGCCAATGGTCCCAGCAAGTCGCCTTCCAGCCAGCTAATACGCTCGCCGACTCCAAGCCGAATAGCATTCTGCCTGGCCACATTGAGCGCAGGGCCGGAGAGATCGGTTGCGATGACCCTCGCGTGAGGTCTCATCCGCGCAATCGATACGGCGATACACCCGGATCCCGTGCAGACATCGACGATGGTGGCCGGCTGATCGGCACGAATCCGTTGCGTGACATATTCAACCAGCAACTGAGTCTCGGGTCTCGGAATGAGCACCGCTGGATTGACCGTAAACTCCAGTCCACAGAATTCCTGGGTCCCCAAAATATATTGCAGGGGCTCGCGGCCAACCCGCCGCTTGATTAAGCCTCTTGCGGTCAAGAGCTCGGAAGAGGAGAGGAGTCGATCGCGGTCGGTCACCACATGATGTGGAGAAAGATGGAGCACGTGCTCCACAATCCACAATGCTTCCTGCTCTGCGGTCTCGATGTCCGCCTGCTCCAGCAGCCGGCGTGCCTCGACGATGACCTCGCCAAGCGTGGCCTGGCCGACCGACTGAGGGAGAGGAGTGACCGCGCCCATATTATTACGCAACCCCCACTTCTTGCTGGCGCTGTGCTTTCAGCGCCTGAACGAATTCGTCGAGATCGCCTTCGAGCACCTGCTCCAACTTGTGCAAAGTCACACCGACGCGATGGTCGGTCACCCGGTTCTGCGGAAAGTTATAGGTGCGGATCTTCTCGCTTCGCTCGCCCGTGCCCACCTGAGCCTTGCGATTCTGGGCGGTTTCCGCGTCTTGCTTCTCCCGCTCCGCCTCGACGATTCTGGCCCGCAACGTCCGCATCGCCTTTGTGCGGTTCTTCAGTTGCGACCGTTCGTCCTGACAACTCACCACCACACCGGTTGGAATATGGGTGATCCGCACGGCCGACTTTGTCGTGTTGACACTCTGGCCACCGGCGCCAGATGAACAGAAGGTGTCGATTCGAAGATCCATGGGATCGATCTGCACATCGACCTCGTCCACTTCTGGCATCACCGCAACGGTGACGGTCGAAGTATGAATCCGGCCACTCGCCTCAGTCACGGGGACACGCTGCACCCGGTGAACCCCAGCCTCGAACTTAAAATGACTGTACGCGCCCTTCCCTTCGATCAGCGCAACGACGCCCTTATAGCCTCCGCCCCCGATTTCTGTGGCTTCGACCACATCGACCTTAAAGCCCTTGCTCTCGGCATATTTACTGTACATGCGAAACAAGACCCCGGCAAAAAGCGCCGCCTCGTCACCACCGGTTCCGGCGCGAATTTCGAAAAGCAGACTTTTTTCGTCTCGCGGATCTTTGGGAATGAGAAACTCTTGGGCCTGTTGCTCGATCTCGGCCTGCTGACGTTCGAGCTGGGCGCTCTCTTCCATCGCCATCTTATGCATCTCGGTTCCGGCCGTGGGGTCCGCAAGGATTTGAACCGCTTCTTCCAACTGCCTGGCATTGTCCCGATAGGTAACGAGCAGCTTGGCAGCCGGTTCGATATCCGTTCGCTCCTTATTGACCTTGTGCAGCTGCGAAGGCTGGCTCATCAATGACGGGTCCATGAGCTGATTGGTCAGCTCATCGAATCGAGTGGCCAGTACTTCCCATTTCTTCAGTAAGACGGCTTCCATGGCCCCGTTTCCCTCTAACGTCGCACTCCACCCCTGATGCACAAAAACAAAGAGACCCTGCCCCTCAGCGAAGCAGGGTCCCTCGTATGATCACGTCTCGAGCTACTTCTCTTTCTTGGCGTACTTCTTCTTGAATCGTTCGACGCGTCCTTCGGTATCGATAATTTTCTGCGTCCCCGTGAAAAACGGATGACAGTTTGAACAGATATCGACATTGATATCGCCGCCCGTCGATCGGGTCTTATATTTGTTGCCGCAGGCGCAATGCACCCCGACTTCCCGATACACAGGATGAATACCCTTCTTCATAGTTCCCACTCCCCTGACGTCAAAATCTTCGACCTTCGCCCATTCGAAGGCCAGCTACTGTACCCTGTCTCGGCAACGCGTTACAAGTCTGATATTACCGGTTCATCGATTGGAGAAACTCCTGATTGGTCTTGGTGCCGTGCAGCTTGTCCATCAGGAACTCCATGGCTTCCATCGTTCCAAGCGGACTCAGCACCTTACGCAAGATCCACATCTTGTTGAGACGATCCTTGTCCACCAACAACTCTTCTTTTCTCGTCCCGGACTGGCTGATATCGATGGCCGGGAAGAGCCTCTTGTCGGCCAGGCGGCGATCGAGGTGGACTTCCATGTTGCCCGTTCCTTTGAATTCTTCAAAGATCACGTCATCCATCCGGCTGCCGGTATCGACCAGCGCCGTCGCCATGATGGTCAGGCTGCCCCCGTTTTCGATGTTGCGGGCCGCGCCGAAGAACCGCTTCGGGCGCTGGAGGGCGTTCGAATCCAATCCTCCCGACAGCACCTTGCCGCTTGGCGGGGCAATCGTATTGTAGGCACGAGCCAGACGGGTGATGCTATCCAGCAGCACCACGACGTCTTTTTTGTGCTCGACCAGCCGCTTGGCCTTTTCGAGCACCATTTCAGCCACCTGAGCATGGCGCTGAGCCGGTTCATCGAAAGTAGAACTGATGACTTCGGCCTTGACCTGTCTCTGCCAGTCGGTGACTTCTTCCGGCCGTTCGTCGATGAGCAGCACGATCAAAGTCACTTCTTTATGGTTCTTCAGAATGGCCCTGGCGATGGCCTGCAGCATCATCGTTTTGCCAGTTCGGGGAGCCGCAACGATCAACCCACGCTGGCCTTTGCCGATCGGGGTCGTGAGCTCCATCACGCGGGTGCAATATTCTTCACGATCGAACTCGAGGTTCAGACGTTCTTCGGGATAGAGCGGCGTCAAATTATCGAAGAGGATCTTGTCGCGGGACACTTCTGGATCTTCGAAGTTGACCTTCTCGACCTTCAGCAACGCGAAATACCGCTCGCTCTCCTTGGGCGGTCTAATCTGGCCGGAGACGGTGTCGCCAGTTCGCAAATTGAACCGCCGAATTTGAGAGGGGGATATATAAATATCGTCGGGGCCTGGGAGATAGTTCGAATCGGGAGCGCGCAGAAATCCGAATCCGTCGGGGAGCGTTTCAAGCACGCCCTCGCCAAAGACTACGCCATTATTCGCGGTTTGCGCCTGCAGAATCGCGAAAATCAATTCCTGCTTTCGCAGATTCGGTGCGCCATCGATCTTTAGATCGCGCGCCACCTCATTGAGATCGGCGATAGATTTCTGCTTCAGCTCCGCGAGATGCATAACCTCCCCCTTCGTTTGTGTCATGAGTATCCTCTCAAGCCCTCAGCTGCGTCGTCATCGGCAGCGCTCGCACGTGGTGAACCATGGGAAATTGTCCAGAAACCGAATGAATGGCAATGTCTTCGATGATCGTTATGTTGTGTGTGTTAGCTAAAGAGGGTGACCCGTGAAGGACGTACTCGCTTACACCCGTCGCTAATCAGGGGACGGCGCTGTCTCATATCTGCGGATATTGTCGCAAGGGGAAACTCATGCCGAGCTGAATGTCTCTATGGCCTGAACGATTGTGGCTTGTTTCGAGATGCGCCCCGGAAGTTTTCTTGTGTGGAGAGAACGCTGATCCGAGCTGAGATATTGGTCCAAGGATAACGCGGGCGACGCGCCTTGTCAATATGAATCACTTTCTATTTTCACCAACCCTCTTTCCCTTATATGCACAGTCAGACCGAAATCATCTCCCTCGAATTTGATGATACGATTACGCCGGCCTTGCAGTTGCAGCCCAAAAGAATGGTGTGATACATGAGGAACTTCCTTTAGAGGGACACCATGGCACATGACGACGAACAGGAACAGCACGAGCGAACCTTTACATTATCCGAGGCTAATCACCTCATTCCCCAGCTGAACTCCAAGCTGATATCGATCCAGCAGGCCAAGGCTGTCCTGGCTCGAACGAAGGATGAAATTCAGAAAGCGAGTGCAAGGGCTGAATATGGCGGAGGCAGCACTGTCGGGCACCTGTATATCTCGGGCCTTCAGCAAGTCAGTACGAATCTTCAAGCGATCCAGGAGCTTGGCATCCTGGTGAAGGACCTGGACCTTGGCCTCTGTGACTTTCCCCATCTTCGTGACGGTCGAGTGGTCTATCTCTGCTGGAAGCTTGGGGAGCAAGAGGTTCGCTGGTGGCATGAAACAACCACCGGCTATAAAGATCGCTGCCCCATCGAGGATCTCGCCTGAACTCAATATTGTATAGTGACGTCGAGGTATCATGATGAAGTTCGTTATTCTCGGATTCGACGGCCCCGACGGGGAAGCCAAGCGAAAAATCTATCGCCCTGCGCACCTCGCCAAGATGGAACCCCTCGACGCCCTAGGCCGGGTTGTGCTGGCCGGTCCGCTCACGGATAAAACCGGAAGCCTGATTGTCATTGAGGCGGACTCGCTGGAAGATGCACAGCAATTCGCCCGCGAAGACCCCTATACCGTCTATGGTGTATTTGAACGGGTCGAAGTCCATCCATTCGTTCAAGTCTTCCCGAAAGCGCGCTAAACCTAGGCCTGCGGGCCACGCGTCGTGCCCCTAACTCCCCATAGATGCTTGCCCCTGCGTTCGTTGCATTGCCCCTTCACCAATCGAGCGGTATAGTTGTCAGATGAAACTGCACCAGCAACTGTTCTGCCCCCTCATCTTCGCACTCATTCTATGGCTATGGGGAACCCCGGCAATGGGTGCCGCGACAAAAATCGTCATCGCCGACAGCCAGTACGTCATGGCTGACGGCGATACCCTGGCCGCTGCAGAAGAAAAGGTCCTCCAGCGAGCCCAACGCAAAGCAGTAGAAGAAGCAGGCGTCTATCTCGAATCTACCTTCCACGATATAGAACGTGAAACTGGGGGAATCAGCACCCAAACCAGTTCACTGGAAATCAGAACGATTGCCGCCGCAATCACAGAGACTGTAATTCTCGAATCCCGACGCTCCTTCGAGCGGGATCGTCCCGTCTTCTTTGTCCGCATTCGCGCCACGGTCGACGTGAGCAGTCTCGCGGAGGCCATACGCCGACTGCAATCCGATCAGCAACTCGCACAACACTTTCGCCAGCTCCAGCAGGAAAACCATCAATTGCGCTCCCAATTACAAGAGCTTCAACAGCAGCCGATCGGTGTCCGAATGTTGGCTATTGAGCCGGGCGGAAAGTTCGCCGCACAACAACGAGCGCGCATGCTATTGGAAACTGCGCTCCACACGCATAACTTACGAGACAAAATTCAGCTCAGCACCGACGCCTCCATACTCGATAACCGTTACGTCGATCCACTGATCGTACGAGGCCAAACCTATCTCCGGCTGGTCTCGCTGGCCTTTTCGCAACAGACTCAGCCCTCGGACTATTCGGACTATCTGGATAAAGCCAGGCTAGACTTTGATCGCGCAATCACACTCGACGACAAGAATGTATGGGCATGGGTTGGAAAGGGAGATACCTTCACGTGGTTGAAGCAATGGGACGAGGCGACCGCTGCCTACGAACAAGTTCTTGAGCTCGATCCGTTTGCCGATATCGCCCGCCAGCGGCTCATCGGCGCATACACGACGCAAGCGCGCCGCCAGGCAGAAACCAAATCATGGCAGCAGGCATTGACCACACTGAAGAAGTTAATTAATGCCCAAACGCCTGAAAGCTGGATCCCCTATCAAAAGGAGGCCTATGCGCTTCGAAGCGAGATCTATATCAAGCTGAATCAGCCTGAGCGGGCGATTGAAGATCTGTCCACTGTTATTCGGGTCGATCCCACCAATGCTGCGGCCCTGGTCAACAGGGCAAAGCTCTATCGAGAACACCTACAGGGGCGACTCGCCAAAGATGACCTTGAGCGGGCCTGCGCCCTCGGGTCCAATCCTGCCTGCGAGCAATTACCATGACTCCTCACAACATATTGAATACACACTTATATTTACGGGCAGCTAGCAGATCAATACCCATCTGAAGCCATGCCTATTAGTTTGACAGGGCGAAATCTACATCTCTATAATATCGCGCTTCAACGGGCACGATTAGCTACCAGCAGGCAAGCCAGCAGCTCAGGACAAAAGGCCTAAGTCTCTCCCGTTAGATAGCCCGAAATTTCACGACGGTGGGCCTTCTGCGAGGTTGCAGGTGACATAGAAAAAGCTTAGAGTGAGGAAGATCCAGATCATCGAAAAATTTGTGTTTCTCGTTCTTTAACCCCTTGCCGGAGAGTAAGCCGTAATGACTCAGTATCGCGTCCTTCCAGGCCCGGAACATTTCCTTCCTCCATCGGCTGCGAGCATGGGCATTTGCTTGCCAAACCCTGGGGAAGCCCACGTCAACGGTGTAATCGTCCCAGAGGAAAGGGCATACGAGGAAGCGGCGAAACAATTCCTCATGGCCAAAGTGCCAACGATCTTCCCTGGCCCCTTAGTGCTGTGGGCATGGAACGAAAAAGCGGCCAAAAAGGCCACAGCCGTCCGCCATCTCTACAACACGCTCAAAGAATGCGTGCAGCCAGGGCAGACGCCCATGCTGATTCCGATGCCGGACTACCGCCCCAAATACCCCAAGATCAATCCTGAAGTCGAAATCAATCCCAACCACCCGAATCTGACCATTTGGCACAATAAGATTGATTGCTGCATGTTCGTCGGAGTCCATTGCCATCAGGCAAATTTGGCGCTTAAAATCATTCGAGGTGGCACATCCTGCTACACGGTTGCGATGTGCGCTCAGGCCGGCCATGAGGATGCGATGTTGTCCTTCCGCGACGCATCGGTCGAAAAGATCATGAAACTGGCCGAGTGGGTGAGAAAGTTGAAAGGGACAGTCCAACCACGGCTGACATCAGCAAAGAGCGGAGCCTCAAACTAAGCCGTTTGAAGTTCTGGAGATAGTGAAAGGAGGCTGATCCATGGCAGACACACACTCAGTCATCGGCACGAAGAATAAAAAAGGGCAGACCTTTACCGATACGTGGGCAATGATGAACGACGCGCCCCGTACGCCGTCGTTCTATACGGGCAGCGAGGTCATCAAGGAAGCGCTTCGGCGGGCCAGCTGCGACGTGATGATTGCCTACCCGATTACCCCGCAGAGCGAAGCGGCCGCCTTGATCGGCGAACTCTTTGCCGAGGGGTACATCGGCGACTACTTTCGCGGCGAGAGCGAATTCGCCGTCATGTCGCAATGCGCGGGAGCAGCCTTCGGCGGCGCGCGCGTCTTCACGACAACCGCGGGTCCCGGCACGATGCGCGCGATGGAGAATTTCCCGATGTGGTCCGGCGCACGGTTGCCGATCCAGATGATCGTCACCTGCCGCGGCATCAATTCGCCGCTCTCGATTCAGCCCGACACACTCGAAATCGCCTATCTCTTGAATACCGGCATGCTCGTCTGGCATGCGGAAACCGCGCAGGACTTCTTCGATTGGATCCTCAAGGGCTACATGGTCTCGGAAGAGCCGGATGTGCACCTTCCCTTGGCACTATGCTGCGACGGATTCTTCGTCACGCATACCAAGGACGTGGTCAATCTGACTCCGGCCGACATGTGCTTGCCTCCCTACGACCCCTACCGCTCGCCTGTGCCCTGCATGGACATGGAATGTCCACCGGTCCGGATGATGCGCGATCCGTTTGTCATGAAGAGCAACTACATCAGCTACGCCACCCACGCATCCTGGCAACAAGAAGTCTGGGCGGCGGTGGAACGGTCCCGCAAGCACACGATCAAGTGGTTGAACGGGCTGATCGAAACAGAAAATACCGACGCTGAGATCCTCATCGTTGCCTCTGGCACGGCGGTATCGCAAGGCCGTGAGGCCATCCGGCTCCTCGAAGACGAAGGCATCCGCTGCGGTCTGGTCAAGGTCAAAGTCTTGCGGCCATGGCCGGGCGAAGAGATCCGTGAAGCCACGAAAAACGCTAAGCATATTATCGTCCCGGAGTTTAATGTGACGGGGTGGCTGGCCAAGGAAATCAAAGCCACCATCCCCAACAGCGAACGGGTACATGCAGGCCCCCGAGTCTGTGGCGGCATGACCATGCCACCGGAAATCATCGTTTCAGAAATCAAGACCTTGCTTGGCATACACACCGTGTCGATGGCCAGTCGAGGTTGATCGCATCGAGACAAGCAAGCACTAAACGCCCTGAATAAGACGCACGTATTGAGGAGGCCATCATGAGCAAGGAACGCATTAAGATTTCTGAAGACCTGTACGACATCATGCCGTCCGATTATCAAGACCTAGTCAAAAGCGCGACCTACGGCAAAGAAGACCGAGGCTGGAAGGACATCGGCAATAGCAAGGAACTGATCGAGCAGCATTCACTTTGCGCTGGCTGCCCTGAATCCATGGCCTTCCGCTACATCCTAGCCTCCTTGCCTAACCCCGAAGACACCGTCATGGTCGGCTCCACCGGCTGTACCAGCTTGGTGTTCCCCATGGTAGCCGTGCACAACATCCACTCCCTCTTCGGCAACCAGAACGCCATCGCCTCCGGCTTGAAGCGCGCCCTCAGTGTTCGTTTCCCCGGCCGGACGAAAGACGTGGTTGTGCTGGCAGGTGACGGCGCCACCGTCGACATCGGCCTCGATATGACCTTGCAAGCCTGGTTCCGCCAAGAGAAGTTCACCACAATCTGCTTCGACAACGAACTGTACGCCAACACGGGCGGCCAGGAGAGCGGTCTGATGCAGAAGGGCTTCGTCGCTAAGATGGCCCCGGTCGGAAAGCTTTTCGATAAGGTCCGCCTCCCTGAAATCGCCCGTGAATCAGGCTGCCATTACGTGGTGCAATGCACCGTCAGCAAGCCCTCCCTCATTGAGAAGGTGGTCCGGAACGCGGTTATGATCTCGCGCGAAATCGGCCCGACCTACCTCCAGCTCTATACGCCATGCATACTCGAAATCGGGAAGAACAGCATGGAAGGGCTCCAGGAAATGCGGGATTCCGAAAAGCCGACCGAGCGGTTCGCCTATAAAGAGTACGTCAGTGAGCCGGCCAAGCAACTCCTGGCAGAGATGGCCGCCAAAGACAAGGAAAAGAAGGCCGCAGCCAAGCAGCTGGCCTCGCAGGGAGCCTAATCCGATTCTGGAGGAGAGACGAGCATGATCAAGAAACGACTAAATATCCGGATGTCGGGATTGGGCGGACAGGGCGCGGTCACTGCCGCGCATGTCCTGGCCATGGCCGCCAACCGCGACGGCAAGTTTTCGATCTCCAATCCCTTCTTCGGCGCCGAGAAGCGTATGGCGCCAGCCGAAAGTTATTGCCGGATCGGCATTGAACGAATCTATGACCGTGGCGAATTGGTATTCCCAGACGTCATCCAGGTCTTTCACCCCCAGGTCATTACCATGGGGAAAAGCTACACCATGCCCTTCTACTCAGGCGTGAAGGAAGGCGGCCTGGTCGTCATCAACTCCGACCAGGAGCTGCTGTCGGCCGATGACATTGAACGTCTCAAGGATCTCAATGTGAAGGTATTTTACATTGCAGGAACCGAGCTTGCGATCGAAGTGGCCGGCACTGAGCTCTCCACGAATATGTCGATGATCGGTTCGGTCGCTGGCATTACCAAGTGCGTCTCGATGGAAGCGCTGGACGGTGCCTTGCAGGAACGGTTCGGCAAGAAGTTCGTCGCATCCGGTGGAACCGCCTCTCTGGACGAAGCGATCAAGAAGAAGTTTGCCAAGAAGGAAATGTTGCTGGCCAAGAACCTCGCAACCGTGCAGGCAGCCTATGTCATCGCCAGTAAATGGGCCGAGGACAATCAGTATGAGCTGCGAGTCGGCAATCCTGCCGTCGCTGCTTAACGAGAGAGAAGGAATCAGCTCGCATGTATAACGTAGCGCAAGTCATCGATGAGAAGTGCGTGGCCAAGAAGGGTTGCCGCCTGTGCATCATGTATTGTCCGGAAGCCAACTGTCTTGATCTCAATTCAAGCAAGATGGTGGCCGAAGTCATCATCGACCGCTGCAAGGGCTGTGAGCTCTGCGTGATCGTCTGCGACGCGGCCAAACATAATGCCATCAGCATGCAGGCCGTCAGCGCCACCGGGCAGCTGATGTCCAATAAAGGTGAGTCGGCGGCTCTTGGGCAAGCCTACCAAGGCTAACCGTTTTTTGTAGCGGGTCTCCCGCGCAAGACCCCATGGCGCCTGCGCTATGGGGTTTTTTGTTGGTGCCGCTCTAAGGGAGAACAGATGGAAACAGAAGATAATGTCATCGATGAGCTCATTCGAGAGATCTCTGGTCTCATTCACGAATACCCGAAAGTACTCGAACGGCGGGCAGCCGACATTCACGCCAGCGGGAAGGATCCTGATTTAGCACAGACACTCATCAAGGCCGCCGATACCATGCGAGATAGCGGAAACCTCTATCTCACCTGGGCCATTCACTACGCATCCGTTGCGGCAGGCCGGACCGATGCGACATCAAATGAAGATGAAACTGAGGATTTTGACGTGTAGCCGACAGCACACAATCGATCAATTGTTCTGATAGAAAAAAATCTCCCCCCAACAGAAATCTTTTGCTAGAATACGCAGCCCGATGACGGACTGTCTCGTTCCCCGGTAGCTCAGTGGTAGAGCAGCCGGCTGTTAACCGGCTGGTCGCAGGTTCGACTCCTGCCCGGGGAGCCACAATCTCAAGGCCTTCGAGACCTCTCTCGAAGGCCTTTGTCGTCTTCGGTCGGACTGATGCGATTTTTAGCTTACCCTGTCCCGGCAATTCATACTGCAGAGCAACTTGGACTTTCATCGATGATGGCCACCATGGAGACTGACTGGCGAATATTCACACCGGCAGCGCTCCTCCACAATTCCTATCTCATGACGGTTTTGCCTGGTTACTGGTCTCGCCGAGCGCTTCTTACCGGAATACCTTCTGAGTCGCGACTCTTCACCACCGAACCTCAGACACAAGTACTCGGATTCTGCCACTGGCAGACAGTCAGAACCAATTGCCAGACCATCGTACTCGTGCATGGACTCGAAGGCAGCAGCGAGTCGCACTATATGCATGGGATTGCCGCAAAAGCCTATCATGCAGGCTTCAATGTCATCCGCATGAACCAACGAACATGTGGCGGGACCGAACACCTCACGCCGACGCTCTACAACAGCGGCTTGAGCCAGGACTTTCGAGCCGTCGTTCATGAATTGGCGCACGTGGATGGACTCGATCGCATCTGGCTTGTCGGCTATTCGATGGGAGGAAATCTCGTCCTCAAAGCAGCCGGAGAATTCGGCTCGTCGGAAACAGCGTTGGCCGGAGCGATCGCCGTGTGCCCGAATATCGATCCAGCGCAATGTGCCAAGGCGTTGGAAGAGCCAAGAAACTGGATCTACCACTACCACTTCTTGACCAAACTCAAATCGCGCATGAGGCGCAAAGCCTTGCTTTTCCCAGGGAAATGGAACCTCTCCGGACTCGATCGCATCCGTACCATCAGCGACTTCGACGACCGTTACACCGCCCAAGACGGAGGCTATGCGAGCGGCGCCGACTATTACAATCTGGCCGGCTCACAGCACGTATTAGGAAAGATCGCCGTGCCAACCATCATCGTCACGGCACAAGACGATCCGTTTATTCCCTACTCGATGTTTTCGCTCCCGGCCATCCATCAAAACCAGCACATTCAACTGGCTGCACCCTACTATGGAGGCCATTGCGGATTCATTCAGCAATACCGGCAGGATGAAGACCGATTCTGGGCAGAAAATAGAATTATCGAATCGATAGGACTGTCCGGAGCAGAAACGACCCGGCTGCCTCGTCCAACGAGGTAGCCGGCACAGTGAGGAGACGCTAGGCGGCTTGTTTCCTCAGTCGGCGGGACTCCTGCTCAGCCACCTGATGTGCGCACTTCCTGACCCACGTCACAATGAGCCAGACACTGGTCGCGACAATGCCGGCGATAAACATCCAGTTATAGATCCCTTTACCTGACTTGCTAAGAAACGGGTCACAGACGTAGAGCACTACACCATAGGCCATCGACACAATTGCGAGGGTCGTCACCGGCAGAATTAATGCCCGGTAGGGCATGAGCCACTTCCACTCATCCGGTGGCTCCGCAGTCAATTGACGGGCTCCGAGCCAGGCAATCACCAGCACACCGCCATACCCGACAAATTGCACCAGGTCTGAGGCTCGTAGTTTCCCCACGGTGGTCTCACGAAACAGCGGGAGATGCCCAAGGATCACGGCGAACAACAACGTCAGCGCCATCGCCACTCCATATTCCATCATCCATTTGCGTGCCTTCATGCTGTCCTCCCTCGATTCGATCACTCCCC
>VFKF01000150.1 GCA_009885705.1 Nitrospira sp.
AGAATAATGGGAACGCCTCGGAGATCTGGGAGTCGACTATCGCCACTTTTGTGGCCAAGTTCCTGATCGCGTTGACCTTTGTCGTGCCTGTGCTCATGTTGCCGTTGGAGGTGGCCATGATGGTGAGCGTGGGTTGGGGCCTCGCGTTGCTTGCAGTGCTGAGCTATGTCTTGGCGCGGGCTCAGCAGATTTCGGCCTGGAATGTGATCGCGGAACATATCGTTATTGGCGTCAGCGTGATCGCGATCACCCATGTCTTGGGTGATTGGATCCACTCGCATTTGAGTTAGCTTGCAATAGAACGAGAAGGTCACAAAGGGGACCATCGATGGTGCAACCGCCACTCGTCGCATACTTTTCGATGGAGATCGGCCTGGAATCCGGGATGCCGACCTATTCGGGAGGGCTCGGTGTGCTCGCAGGCGACACGATTCGCTCGGCTGCGGATCTCGACGTGCCGATGGCGGCGGTATCCTTGCTGCATCGTCGCGGGTACTTTTTTCAGCGCCTGGACGTGCAGGGTCATCAAACCGAGGAACCCGTCGCCTGGCCGGTCAATGATTTCGCGGAACTGATCGACGAGCGCGTCACGGTCGACATCGAAGGTCGCACGGTCCATGTCAGGGCCTGGCGCTATCGCGTCACCGGCGAGTCCGGACATGTCGTTCCGGTGTATCTGCTCGACACCGATGTGAGCGAGAACCAGTCTTGGGACAGGACCCTCACCGATGTGCTCTACGGAGGCGACGATCATTATCGCCTCTGTCAGGAGGTAGTGCTGGGGATCGGGGGACTTCGTCTGCTGCGATCGCTCGGATACCGGGACCTTCTCCGGTTCCATATGAATGAGGGGCATGCCGCCTTGCTCGTTCTCGGATTGGTGGAGGAGCAGCTGGCCTTGCAGGGCCAGTCGGAATCCCTATCGACCGACGTCATCGACGCCGTTCGTGAACAATGTGTTTTCACGACCCATACCCCTGTGCCGGCAGGTCACGATCAATTCCCCGAGGAACTCGCGCGCAACGTATTGGGAGAGCAGCGGTGGGCCAGGCTGAAGGACTGCGGCATCGAGCAGCGATTGAATCTGACGCAGCTGGCCCTGCGGGGCTCCCGCTATGTGAATGGCGTGGCGATGAAGCATGGGGAGGTCTCGCACAGTATGTTCCCCGGCTACC
>VFKF01000091.1 GCA_009885705.1 Nitrospira sp.
CCGATACCCAACCCTTCGCCCCTTCGTCTGTGCGCACCTGGTACATCCAGCCGCTCGGCTGCAGATCGCCGTCGAGGACTGTCAGTGTCGCGCCAAAACGAACGACCGGTCCTGGCTTGCTGCCCGATGCGTCGGCGAATAAGGGACTGCTTCCCCCGGGAGCCGTTTCGTCCATCGTGGTTGTGACTTTCTGGCCTTCGCTGAACATCGGGCCGGAAGTAGTCGCGGCTGGTGCTGCTGGTTTCACGGCGGCTTGAGGTGCCGTCATGGCCGGGGCCGCCAAGGGAGCAACAGCAGTGGGGACTGAGGCTGATGGAGCTGGCGCAGGCACCGGTGCCGCATCGCTTGGATTGGGCGTCGCTTGTGGTGCTGGTACCGAAGGGGCTGCGGGCGCCGGCTTTGGGTTCATGGCCACCGGGGGCGGCGTGCTCTCTCCCAGGTACGGGCTCAGCCATTCGGTCACGAGTTCAGGTTCCATGGTGGCGACATAGGCACCGCCGCCGATGAGCGCCAGAAGCACTATCCAGAGGATCGGGCGGCCTCCGCCAGATTTCTTACGGGGGTTCAGCTGGCCGGTGGCTCTCGTGGTGGTGGTTTGATCGAGTTCTTCTTCCGTGAATTCCAAGTCCGGTTCCGGTTGGCGGGCGAAGAGGAGCGACCAATTCACATCAAAAGAATTCCCGACTGAGGTCAGGGTTCCAACGAGCGCAGCCATCGAGTACCTCCCTGCTGAACGATTCTGTTCGACATAGACGAAGTCTGTGAATATACGTATCACCATCGTTGGGCACTGTCAATTTTGTTGGGGAATTTGGCGGATGTCTGGCAGGCTGTTCAGAAAGGCCGTCCAGCAAGGCCGCAGCAAGCGAAGAGGCGAAGCGTACTCTTGTCTGTACGTTGAGCCTCTGCGCGCCGCGAGAACGCCGCTGGCGGCCTTTGTCAACAGCCTGCTGGCCATTCTCAACAGGGGTTCGAGGGGTGGCAGGACAGGACTTGTTGTTCCCGGCTGCCTGTTCGAAAGACGGTGAGGCCTTTGCACTTGAGTCGATAGGCGAGCAAAAAGGCCGCGGCGACTTCGGCTGTGGTGGCAGTGCTCGGTAAATTGATGGTTTTAGAGACACCGCTGTCGCTATAGCGCTGAAACACTGCCTGCATACGCACATGCTGCTCGGCCGAGACATCATGGGCCGTGACGAAGAGGCGCCGCAGCTCTTCTGGAATGCCTGTCACCTGTTGGATGGAAGGATACGCCGACAGGTCGGCCTGGAGTTCGTCGAGATCGAGGCCGAGGGCTTTTGCGCGGAGGACGAAGGCCGGATGACAGGAGGTGAGCACGACGCCGTCCATGATGCGGCGGACTTCCTGTATGCCGTAGAGCGGTTCAATGCCTGGCGAGCAGTTGGCGATGAGGCTGATGCTGCCAGTCGGTGCAATGGTGGTAACGGTGGCGTTTCGATGCCGCAGCCCGAGAGCCTGGAGCCGACTGCCGCGATAGGCAGGAAAGACTCCTCGTTCGGCCGCGAGGTCAGCGGATGCGCGATGGGCGTGAGATTGAACAAACTCCATCAGGGTGCCCGCTGTGTGGAGAGCAGCCTCGGAGCTATAGGGGATATTAAGGGCGATCAGCAAGTCGGCAAAACCCATGATGCCCAGGCCAATCTTCCTTGTGCGCTTCGTCATGCGGTCGATGTGGGGAAGGGGGAAACGGTTGCGATCGATCACATTGTCGAGGAAGCGCACCGCAAGAGGAATGACGCCGGCTAATCGAGCGAAGTCGATGGTGGGGCCTGCATTCGATGGCATGACGAAGTTGGCGACATTGATGGAGCCGAGAGTGCAGGACTCAAAAGGCAGGAGCGGTTGTTCGCCACAGGGGTTCGTCGACTCGATGGTGCCGAGGCGGGGAGTGGGATTCGCCCGATTGATCGTGTCCAGGAACACCACGCCTGGTTCCCCGCTGGCCCAGGCCGCTTCGACGAGCCGATCGAAGACGAGCTGGGCAGGAAGCCGTTTCGTCGATTTATTGGTGTGGGGATTGGTCAGGGCGTACGTGCGGCGGCGCGTGAGTGCCTGCATGAACGAATCGGTAACGCCGACGGAGAGATTGAAATTCGTCATTTCGGTCGGAGTTTGTTTGAGTGCAATGAATTCTAGAATGTCCGGGTGGTCGATACGGAGGATGCCCATATTCGCGCCCCGTCTGGTCCCGCCTTGCTTGATGATATCCGTCGAGAGATTGAAGAGGCGCATAAAGGAAATGGGGCCGGAGGCCACGCCGCTCGACGATGACACCAGGTCGTTGTGAG
>VFKF01000393.1 GCA_009885705.1 Nitrospira sp.
GCATGATGGTCCAGATTTCTTCGTCCGTCAGTTGCCCGTCGAATCCAATCATGCTCGTGCCGGGGGAGCCATGTTTGATCACCCAGAAGATTTCGCCTTCCGTGCGATGGCGCCAGAATCCATGGTGTTGAAAGTTACGCGGCGATGGGTCCAACTGGGCCGCCACCGGTCCATTGCCACTCCCGTCTTTTCCATGACAGTTGAAGCATGTGCCTTTGCCGTTGTAGAGCGCCTTGCCCTGCGCCACGATCTCCGGGGAACTCGACAGGGGGCTCGTCAATGCGCGAGCTTCGGCCAGCTTATCGGCCGGCACCCGTGGCTGCATGATTTGTCGCTCCGCAGCCCAGGAGGGAATGGCAAAAGACAATGCCACGATAACCAGAGAAAACATCTTCATCGTCTTGCTCCTATGATCGTCTACTCGCTGCTCATCGTTCAGCGCTCATCGTTCTACGATTTCCACATCCTCTTAGGGCGTCACCGGAGGCATGACAGCCTTCACGCCGATTCCATAGGTATAGACGAGATCGCCGCCCCAATAGCCGGCCAGAGACAGGATAACAATCCCGATCGCACCAAGCCCGAGAGAGAGTGCGCGGATTTCTTTAAGCCACCCCAATTGCATGGCGAGGCGCAACCCCAACAGCGCAACGAAGATAACCAGCGTCACTTGGCCCAGGCTCTCGTGGAGGTCCAGCACCGATTCCGGCGCACCGGCCCGCTTGGCGAGATCCTCCTCCATTCCACCCGTCACCACCGCCACCCCTGCAGCCATGACACCGGCCAGCAGCGTATAGAGACTTGTTTCGCGAAGACCTCCTGTCGGCCAGCGGAGCGCAAGGGCATCGAATGCGACGCTGGCACACAACAGGGCAATGGGGAAATGGACCACGATCGGATGAATCGGATGCATCAAGTCTTGTTCTTTCCTATCACAAATCCAATTCCACCATCTTGCGGTGGAATCGGGTAATCACATTGGGATCCGGTGTCAAACGGATCGGGGCTTCCTCTTTGCCTTTGTACGGCAACAGGTTCAGGACGTGCCGGAGGCTTTCCAATCGTGCCGCCTGCTTGTCGTTGGCCTTGACGATGATCCAGGGACTGAACGTCGCGTGCGTCTTGCTGAACATTTCTTCTTTGAAACGGGTATAGGAATCCCACAGCTCCTGCGCCTTTTCA
>VFKF01000401.1 GCA_009885705.1 Nitrospira sp.
ACGCCATCCGATTCGCGGGCCAGGGTACTGCCCACGACATTCACGATTGACACAATACGCGCGCCCTTGGCCTTCGCCTCACGTGCAGCAGCCAACGTGTCGGCCGTCTCGCCGGACTGCGAGATCGTAATGAACAGATCGTCTTTCCCAACCAACGGATCGCGGTAGCGGAACTCACTGCCGATGTCGACTTGCACCGGCGTGCGGACCATCTCCTCCAGCAGATACTTCCCTACGAGACCCGAGTGCCACGACGTACCACATGCGACAATCCAAATCCGTCCGACGGCGGAAAATTCTTTCGGCGTCAATCCGATATCCGGCAGATCCGCCTCACCGGTTTCATACGAATAGCGCCCGCGCATGGTATCAAGAATCGTCTGCGGCTGTTCGTGAATTTCCTTCAACATGAAATGCGGGAATCCGCTCTTTTCCGCCGCGGAGGCATCCCAGGTAATCTTGGTCGCTTTCCGTTTAACGGGGCGGCCCTCGATATCGGTGAAATGAATCTCGCTCGCCGTCACAACCGCCATATCGCCTTCTTCGAGGTAGGTCACGTCACGAGTATGGGCCAGCATGGCCATGACATCGGATGCAACGAAGGAGGCTTTGGCGGTCTTGCCGACGACCAAGGGACATCCGGAACGCGCCGCAATCATGGTTCCCGGTTCCCGTTCCGAAATAACAGCGAGCGCATAACTCCCTCGCACATCCTTGGTCGCCGCTCGCACCGCCTCGGCCAGCTGCATGCCCTGCTGGAGATACTTATCGATGAGATGAGCGACAACTTCCGTATCCGTTTCCGAATGGAACTTGTAGCCCTCTTTCTCCAACTGCTGTTTCAGCGGCTGATAGTTCTCGATGATGCCGTTGTGCACGAGCACGCAGCCCTTCGAACGGTGTGGGTGGGCATTTTGTTCTGAAGGCTTCCCATGCGTCGCCCATCGCGTATGGCCGATTCCCACTGTGCCCTTGAGGGCTTTTTCCTTGAGCGACTTCTGAAGATTGGCCAGCTTACCCACCGCGCGCCTGACCTCAATCTTCTCGCCCTGCAGCACCGCAACGCCGGACGAGTCGTAGCCTCGATATTCCAGCTTGGCGAGACCGCCGATGAGAATCGGGACCGCCTCTTGATCGCCCACGTATCCGACAATTCCACACATAGGAGTGATCTACCTCCGCTTTTTCGACTGGCTCTTCGGGAGACTCTTCGTCGGCGGTGACGACGATACGGGGCCAGCCTGAGCTTGCATCGCCAATACCCGCCGACGCGCGGCCCATCCCGCCCGGTTCACTTGAGGCACCCGCGCAATCACCAGCGCATCCGCAGGCACATCCTGCGTGACCGTTGTGCCAGCGGCAATGATGGCTCCTGCCCCCACCGTCACCGGCGCGATCAACTGCGTATCGCTGCCGAGAAACACCCCATCTCCGATCACGGTCTGAAATTTATGCACACCGTCGTAGTTACAGGTGATGGTGCCGGCGCCAATGTTGACCCCTTTCCCAATTTTTGCGTCGCCCAGGTAACTCAGATGGTTCGCCTTCGATCCTTCGCCCAGATCGGTTTTCTTCATCTCGACGAAGTTCCCGACCTTCGCCTTCTTTCGCACTACCACACCGGGCCGCAGATGGACAAAGGGCCCCAAATGCGCGTCGTCTTCAATGTGTGAGTCGGCAAAAACGCAGTGATCGAGAATCTCGACACGATGACCAACGGTGCAATTCGTCAACCTGGTATAGGAACGCAGTACCGAATCTTCCCCGATGACCGTAGTGCCTTCGAGCGTGACGTTGGGATAGAGCACCGTGTCTTTCCCAATCGTAACCGTCGCGTCAATCCAGGTTGACGCCGGATCGATCATCGTCACCCCGGCATCGAGCCATCGTTCACGGATTTGCTGCCGCACCACCTGTTCAGCCGTCGCAAGCTGCCGGCGCGTATTCACGCCAAGTCCTTCGTCGGGATCGCCGAGCACCACCGCGGCCACAGGCCGTCCCTGCTCCGTAGCGAGACGGACAATGTCCGTCAAATAATATTCCCCTTGGGCGTTGCTGGGATCGAGCTTCTCCAGCGCGCTGAAAAGAAACTCCCCGTCGAC
>VFKF01000045.1 GCA_009885705.1 Nitrospira sp.
AAATTTCCAGTAATGCCAGGGGCAGACCACATAGTCGCCGTCGACCGTGCCCTCACCCAATGGTCCACCGACATGATTACAGACCCCGGAAATCGCGGCAAACGAGCCGTCTTTATACGTCAGCGCGATGGTCGTCTTCCCGGAAGACACTTCTTGCAAAGGCTTCTTCTTCAGCTCTTCGATACTTCCAATGTCTATCCATTCTGTGTCCGGCATCACAGGCTCCCTCGGTGATCAGATCTCGGTACCTTACTTGCTCGCACCGCTATCGTAATAAAACCGCTCGTGGATGATCTTGCCATTCTTCCACTTCGCCACCACCACTTGCTCCATATGGACCAGCTGCCCATTGGTCGCAATGAAGTCCATGTTGCATTCGTAAAAGGTTGCGTCATCACCCACAGCCTGAGCCGTCACGTTGAATCCTTTCCACTCCTTGACGCCGCTCATGAACTGCTTTTCCCGCTCGATATTTGCCGTCTGGCCTATCGTTGGAGGATTGGCGTTCTCCTGCATCTTCACATCCTTGTCATAAAACTCCGTGACTGCTTCGATGATCTTGCCCTGACGGATGTAGCCCAACAGATCGCTCAGTCTCTGTTGTAGATTCGCTGTGCTCATGATCGCTTCTCCTTTCGAGGTTTGCTCGTGAATGTAATCCCGGCCTTCTGCACCTCCTGATAGGGGAGGAGCCAGACCAGCGATTCGTCGCTGAGATCGCCAACCTGAATACGGTTTCCCCAGGGATCGCGGAAGTCGCACCGAAAACCCGGCCGCATCTTCAGTTTATATTTGCCCATCAACTTATGCCGGACTTCTTTGATCTGCTTGGCATCCCGGACCATCAGACCGAAATGTTTCACACGGTCCGGTTGCAATGTCTCCACTTCAAAGATCGCCATGAATTGATGCTCGCCCAGCTTGCACCAGGCTGCGCCTTCGCCACCGGTGAGCATCGTCAAACCAAATACATCGGCATAAAACTGCACCGCTTTCTTGGCATCGGTCACTTCGATCACGATATGGTTACAGCCATAGACTTGGACTGCCATTACGCACCTGCCTTTCTTGTCAACTGATCCACTTCGACCTTCTGGAAGGCTGCGACGAATCGATCTGGAGGCTGCGCACCGGATAACGCATAGGTCCCGTTCAGCAGGAAGTAGGGGACGCTGCGAATACCGAGCCGATGTCCCGCCGATTCTTCAGCCTTCACCTCTACCGTTCCATCCTGACCTCTGAGAAATGGCTCGGCCTTGAGCCCGGCACGTTCAGCCAACTGTGCAAGGACGGAGTGCGACCCGATATCCGCACCCTCTTCGAAGTAGCCTTTGAAGAGCAAGTCGACCATGGCGTTTTGGCATCCCTCTTGCCCCGCATACCAAATCAGCCGATGGGCCAGGAAGGTATTGGGCGTCCGCGCAATCTTGTCGAACGCAAAGGCAATATGCTCCTCGGCGCCGGCCGCGAGCACATGTTCTTCCATCTGGCGAAACGCGTCCAAGCTTCCGAACTTCGCTTCGAGATAGGCTGTGCGTTCGAGGCCCTCGTTCGGCATCGTCGGGTTCAGTTGAAACGGCCGCCAAGTGATCGCCGGCTTTACCAGATCCTTCGAGTCACTCAGTGCCCGCTCCAACCGACGCTTCCCCACATAACACCAGGGACAGACGACATCGGAATAGACCTCGATCACGAGGGTTCGGTCGCTCATGACAGATGCCCCATCTTGCCTGCTTGATAATCGTTTACGGCTTGAACCAGCTCCGCCTTGCTGTTCATCACAAACGGGCCATAGCGGGCAATCGGTTCCTCGATAGGCGCTCCGGCCATCACCAGGAGGCGGCTATCTTCCTGAGCGGCAATCGTGACCTGAGAGCCATGTCGGTGGCACACAATCAGTTCAGCTTCCCCAGCCGCTTGTGATCCGTTGACGGAGGCACGACCCTGCAAGACAAAGAACGAGGCATTGTGCCCTTCAGGAAACGTCAATGTCGTGCTCT
>VFKF01000089.1 GCA_009885705.1 Nitrospira sp.
TCCACGATCGATCCGGCGCGAAGGGCTGGGGCTGATGGATCGCGCCATCGCGATTCAGGTGTCTCGGCTCACGAAGGCCTATGATGGTCGTATGGCCGTCTCCGACCTGTCGTTTGAGGTGTATGCCGGTGAGATATTCGGTCTGCTGGGGCCGAACGGGGCGGGGAAAAGCACGACGCTGAGGACGCTCATCACGCTGCTGATTCCGACGTCAGGCACCGCCAGTATTTTGGGCCACGATACGGTGCGTGAGGCGGATGTCGTCCGGCGACTCATCGGCTACGTGCCTCAAGAACGGGCCATCGATCGCTTTCTCACCGGCCGGGAACATCTCGAACTGCTTGGCGCGCTCTACCACTTGTCGAAGGCTGAAGCGACCAAACGGATCGACGAGTTGCTGAAGCTGGTAGAACTGGAAGAGGCAGCCGATCGTCCGGCGAAGACCTATTCCGGCGGGATGAAACGGAAGCTCGACATTGCCTGCGGCCTCTTGCCGGATCCCAAAATCCTGTTCCTCGATGAACCGACGTTGGGCTTGGATGTGCAGAGCCGGCTCAGGATTTGGGACTATGTGCGGATGTTGAAAGCGCGCGGCATGACGATCGTCATGACGACGAATTATTTGGATGAGGCAGACCAGCTCTGCGATCGGTTGGCCATCATCGATGTCGGCAAGATCAAGGCACTCGGGTCGCCCGCTGAACTGAAAGTCGGGCTGGGTGGCGATATCGTGTCGTTGACCTTGAAGGATCTGACGAAGATCCCCGCATTGGTATCTGCCCTGACGGGACAACCGGCCATGCGAGCGGTCAAGGCGACCGCGACCGGCCTGGATATCCGGGTCGATTCGCCCGAGAAGGCCCTGCCGGCAATTCTTGAGTCAGCCAATCGATTGGATTGCCGACTGGAGTTTATCGAATACCACCGGCCGCGGCTGGACGATGTGTTCATCGCCCATACGGGACGGTCCATGACCGAGTCGGTTCAAGACATTCAGACGGTATAAGGAGAGACAGTGGCGCAGTACTGGCAAGAAATTCATGCATTGACGATGCGGTGGGTCCGGCGGCTCAGCCGCGAAAAATTCAGTATGTTGTTCACGCTCGTGCAGCCGATGCTGTTCTGGCTGATCTTCTTCGGCAACCTGTTCCAACGGGCGGCCGATGTGCAGGTGACGCAGGCTCCGAACTACATCAGCTTCCTGACCGCCGGCGTGGTCGTCATGACGGTCCTCAATAACGGACTGGCCGGGGGCGTCGATCTGCTGTTCGACAAGGAGAACGGGTTCCTGGAACGGCTGATGACGACGCCGATCCATCGGAGTTCTGTGATCCTGAGCCGCTTCATTTTCGTGATGACGATTACCTCGCTCCAAGTGCTCGTGATCCTCGGCGTCGCCTTTCTGTTCGGCGTTCAGCCGGCGACGGGGCTGCTGGGCATCGCCGCAATCTTAATGATCGGGATGCTCTTCGGTGTCGGGCTCACGGCGATTTCCATGGCCATGGCCTTTTCTGTGAAGAGTCACGGCGATTTCTTTTCAGTCCTGGGGTTCCTGTCGCTCCCGATGATTTTCTTGAGCTCGGCTCTGGTGCCTTTGGAGGCGATGCCTGGGTGGATGGGATTTCTGGCGCGCTTCAATCCGATGACCTGGGCGATCGACGCGGTGCGGCCATTGATTTTGTCCGGTTGGACTGAGGCGCTCCCCCACGTTGCCATGGTGGTGGTCGTCATGATTATATTCGACGCGATCTGTCTCTACGGGAGCGCCAAAGCGTTCCGTCGGGCCATGGGCTAATGGGCGGGCTGTCCGGGAGTCCCACCATGCTGGTTAACGAGAATCAAATCAGGGCCCTGATCCGACTGCTGGCTGATGAGGACGAGAAGATCGTCCGGACCATCAGCGGCAAACTCATCGACATCGGCCCCTCAGCCGTTCCCCTCCTGCAGGAAGCGGAAATCGAACAGCCTGAAATGGCCGATCGATTCGTCTCGATCCTTGAAGAAATCAGAGGCGGCGATCTTGAGGATGAACTGACGCAGTTGGTGGCGCGGCCCGATGGCTCAATGGATCTTGAGCAAGGCGCCTTTCTGATCGCTCGTTATGCCTATCCCACCCTTACGGTGAGCTCCTATGCCAGACAGCTCGACGAGATGGCGCAGGAAGTTCAGGATCGAATCGGTCCCCGTGCATCGGGCGAGGAAACGATCAAGACCTTGAACCGGTACCTCTTCACGGAGCAGGGCTTCAAAGGCAACACCAAGAATTATTACGAGTTAGAGAATAGTTACCTCAACTGCGTGATCGACCGGCGAACCGGTATTCCAATCAGTCTCTCGACGGTGTATCTCCTCGTCGGGAAGCGGCTGGGCCTTCCGGTATATGGGATCGGGATGCCGGGTCATTTCCTCGTGAAGTACGAATCGGACCGCTACAAGGTTTTCGTCGATTGCTTCAACGGCGGTGCCTTGCTGACCGAGAAGAATTGCCAGCGCTTTCTCACGGAAGCCGGCTATGGAGTCGATGAGAAATATCTACAGCAGAGTCCGGTGCGCGCGATTCTCTCCCGCATGATTAAAAACCTCTTGGCGATCTACTCCAAACTCGACGACCCGCTCAAGAAAGCCCGCCTGACGAAGTTCATCGAAATCCTGGGCTGCGATAACCGCGAAGGCGGACTCTAGTTCGTGAAACGTTCCTCGTGAAGCGGCGTTCGCGAGCGATGAAGTTGAACGACGAACGCATAGATTCTTGCAGGCTGCTCAAAAAGGCCGTCCAGCAAGGCTGCAGGCGAGGACAAGGCCGGAGGCGTACCCTTGTGGTACGTTGAGGACCTTGTCGAGCCGAAAACGCAGCTGGCGGGCTTTTTCAGCAGCCTGCTACAGTTTGATCGACATTAAGTCCTTCGCCATCACGATCTTGCCTCCAAACGCTTCTCCTGCTTGCTCTCGCACATTGTATCGTTCCGTGATTGGATAGAAGTGCGATAAGACGAGTGTGCCGATTCCTGCCTCTTTGGCCACCTGCCCACATTGACCGGCATGCAGATGGACCGGGCTCGGTCGGCTCGCCGGGAACGAACAATCCAGCACCGCCAGGTCGACATCCCCACAGAGGCGGACCAGACTGTCGCAGTATTGCGAATCGCCCGAATAGGCCAAGGTCTTTCCGCCATATTCGATCCGATATCCCAGGCAATGGAGGTTTTGCGTGTGGGTCACCGTTCGGGGGATGATCCTCGTCTTCCCGATTGTGAAGGCTCGATCAGCCACTTCTTTGAAGTACACCGGGAATGGTGCATCAGCGAAGCCAGGCAGGGTGGCGAAGAGAGTCCGGAAGAATGGCTTGGTCCCGCGCGGGCCGATCACGGTGAGCGGTGGGCGTGTGCCCCCTTCGTATTTCGTAAAGATCATCGCATCGAAGAAGTAGGTGATGAAGTCTGAAAAGTGATCGGCGTGGTAATGAGAGAAGAGAATGTGGGTGATCCGATGCCGGTTCACGCCGGTCTTGAGTAAGTTCGCCAACGTGCGTGGACCAAAATCCAACAAGATCGTTTGGTCGGTGTGGACGAGATAGCCCGAGGCTGCTCGCGTAGGGTGGAGGTTCGTGCCGGATCCGAGAATCGTCAAACGCATAGGCAGAAGATGGACGGCGTTAGCTGGGTGCCTGTTGAAAACTGTCGCGGAGACGAAGGAGGAGCGTGCGCACCGTCTCCGCATCTTTCTGATTCAGCGCCCGTTCGAAAAACGGTCGGATAAAGGCGATATGCGCGGCGAAGGTTTTCTGAAACAGGGCGTCGCCCTTATCGGTCAGCCGTATATGGGTGCAACGGCGGTCTCCCTTAACCTCGTCCCGTCTGATGAGCCCCTTCGCGACGAGGCGGTCGAGCACACCGGTGAGTGTGCCTTTTGTGACGAGCGTTTTCGAAGACAGCTCGGAGCAGGTCATGCCGTCGGTATCCCCGAGCGTGGCGATGACGTCGAATTGCGACGGCGTCAGCCGCATCGAACGAATATGCCGGCCATCGACCCGCCAAAAGGCCAGATAGGCTTCGACGAGCGGCCGCAGCACTTTCAGATAGGGATCGTCTTTGAGATCCGGTAAGTCCATGAAGAGAGGATAGTCCGCACTAGAACGGAGATTCAAGGGGGTGGGGAGGGGAGCGGCCAGGTGCCCTTCTTGCTCGCAGAACGCGCACGATGAAACTGTGCTCGTCCGATGCGCGCAGTTGAGGGCAGCCTTGGCCATTCCCTCAAAGAGAGGTGGAA
>VFKF01000241.1 GCA_009885705.1 Nitrospira sp.
AAGCCGACAAGATGAAGATTTGGGAGGAGCTGGAAAAGCTCTTCAATGACGGCAAGAGCATTGACGGCAAGATTGTGGCGCGGATCAAAGGCGGGATGATGGTGGATATTGGCGTGAAGGCTTTTCTGCCTGGCTCGCAGATCGATCTTCATCCAGTGCGGGATCTTGACGGGTTGGTCGGGCGTACGTTCCCTCTCAAGATCATCAAGATCAATCATCGGCGCGGCAACGTTGTTGTGTCCAGGCGCGTGCTCTTGGAAGAGACGAGGGATTCGAAGCGGAAGACGACTCTTTCCACGTTGAAGGAAGGCCAGTTGATTCAAGGCCAGGTGAAGAATATTACGGATTACGGGGCGTTCATCGACCTCGGCGGCATCGACGGGTTGCTCCACATCACGGACATGTCCTGGGGCCGTGTTGGTCATCCGTCTGAGATGTTCAACATCGGTGACAAAGTGGAAGTCAGCGTTCTCAAGTACGATCGCGAGACCGGGCGTATTTCGCTGGGCCTAAAGCAGAAGAGTGCTGATCCCTGGAGCGGCGTTGCAGGCAA
Source organism: Nitrospira sp. (assembly GCA_009885705.1). GTDB lineage: Bacteria > Nitrospirota > Nitrospiria > Nitrospirales > Nitrospiraceae > Palsa-1315. The sequence goes on from VFKF01000241.1 coordinate 554, forward strand.
GTACACGATTGGCACCCGCGTTCGGGGCCGTGTGGTGAGCCTGACCGACTATGGAGCCTTCATCGAGCTCGAACCCGGTGTCGAGGGACTGGTCCATGTCTCGGAGATGTCCTGGACGCACGAAGTGCGGCATCCGTCGCGCGTCGTCTCCATCGGTGATCAGGTCGAAGCGGCGGTGTTGAACGTGGATCCTGGCAGCAGGAAGATCTCGCTCGGCATGAAGCAGACTGCGCCGAACCCCTGGGATATGGTGGAAGGGAAGTACGCCATCGGGACGCGCATTGAAGGAAAAGTAAAGAGCCTCACAGACTTCGGCGCGTTCGTCGGACTGGAAGAGGGCATCGATGGGTTGATCCATATTTCCGACATGTCATGGACGAAGCACATCAAGCATCCCTCTGAGCTCTTCAAAAAGGGCCAGAAGGTCGAAGCGGTGGTGTTGCGAATCGACAAAGAAAAGGAACGGCTGTCACTCGGGTATAAGCAGCTCGGGAGCGATCCCTGGGACGCCGAGATCCCGAATAAATATGGCGTCGGGGATGTGGCGGTCGGGAAGGTCAGCAAGATCGCCGATTTCGGCATTTTCGTCGAATTGGACGGCGGTGTTGAAGGGTTGATTCACATCAGCGAGGCGGGTCTCGACCAACAGGCCAAGCTGGAAGAGAAGTTCAAGCTGGGGGATGAAGTCACGGCCAAGATCATCAAGGTCGATCGCGAAGAGCGGAAGATCGCGCTCAGCCTGCGCGATCACCAGTCGGACAACGATCGCCGGCAGGTGGATGAATATCATTCCACGCAAGGCACCTTAGACCAAAGTTTGGGTCGCGCGGTCAAGCAGAGCCGGAAGCGCAACCAAGCTGAGGACGAGAAGTAGGTTCGAGCCAGCAGAATCAGCGTCAGCCGGGGGCGCCTAGGCGCCCCCGGCACTGTGAGCAGATAATACAATATGAGTACTGAAGCAACGGAAAAGCCGGCCAAGCGTGGGATCGTGCGCAAAGTGTTGTGGGCGCTCGGCATCGGGCTGGGCCTGCTCGTTCTGATGAACCTGTTTTTCCCAGACCTCGATCTGTCGACGGAAGACCGAGTGGGACTGATTCGGATCGAAGGGGTTATTCTGGATGCCCAATCCACGATCGGCGAATTGAAGCGATTTGCCGACAATCCTTCCGTGAAAGCCATTGTTCTGAGAATCGACAGCCCAGGCGGCGGAGTGGTGCCGTCGCAAGAAATCCATGATGCGGTTCAACGCATTCGAAATAAGAGCAACAAGCCTGTGATCGCTTCGATGGGATCGGTGGCGGCGTCAGGGGGCTATTACATTGCCGTGGCGACTGACCGGATCATGGCCAACTCCGGGACGCTGACGGGGAGCATCGGCGTGATCATGGAGACGGCCAATGTCGAAGGGCTGCTCAAGAAGATCGGGGTCGAAGGTGTGGTGATCAAGAGTGGCCGATTCAAAGACGTGGGGTCGCCCCTCCGGAAGATGAGCGACGAAGAACATGCGTTGCTCCAATCCGTCATGGACGATGTCCATAAGCAATTCATCGAGGCCGTCGCCGAAGGGCGCGGGCTTGCGTTGGTGGATGTGCAGGCCTTGGCGGATGGACGAATTTTCACGGGCAGGCAAGCCAAAGAGTCGAAGCTGGTGGATGAGCTTGGCGATCTCGAGGATGCGATTCAGCTGGCTGCGGATTCAGCCGGCATCGAAGGTGAGCCGAAAATCATCGAGCCTCGCCGGAGATTTTCCTTTAGAGAGCTGATCGAATCTCGAGTCTCGATGCTCTTTCCCAGGCTGGACTTTTACCATGGACTCGGGTTCAAGTATCTCATGGCATTCTAGTGCGGTCGGATCGACGAGCGGGTTGATTCATCAACACGAAAGGGGAGTCCGATATGACGAAGGCCCAGATCATCGAGCGCGTCTCCGAGCAGATCACGACGTTGACGAAGCGGCAGGCGGAAGTCGTCGTCAACACGATTTTCGACTGTGTGCGTGATTCGCTGAAGAACGGCGATAAGACGGAGATTCGAGGGTTCGGCAGTTTTCGCCTGCGGGCACGCCGGATGAAAGAAGGACGAAATCCCAAGACCGGTGCGACCGTCGCGGTCCCTGCCAAGAAAGTTCCCTTCTTTAAGGCCGGCAAAGAATTGAAGGAACTCCTGAACCAGTCATAACAGGAAGCGCACCATGAATTCACCAGATTCCCAGAATACAGCTGAGGTTGAGGTTCGGTGGACGGACGAGGCGTCCAAGCGTTTGGAGCGGGCCCCGATCTTTTTGCGCGGCATGGTCCGCCGGCTGGCCGAGAAAAAAGCCAGAGAGCTTGGTTATGCAGAGATCACGGGGGAAACCCTCGATCAGTTCAAGAACCAAATGATGGGCGGGATGGGTGGCGAATCCGGCATGGCGGACGCTGCGGAGCAAATGGCGCAAGGCCATCTACCTTGGACTGCCGCGGCGAAGGAACGGCTGAATTCCGTTCCTGAGTTTATGCGCAACATGACCAAACAGATTGCCGAGGAGATCGCCAAGGAACGGGGCCATCTCGAGGTGAACGTCGACCTGTTTGAAAAGGTTGAAGCACTGGGGGATCTCCGGGAGGCTTCTGCTCCTCCGCTTGAATGGAGTGAGGGCGCGTTGGCTCAACTTCACGAGAAATTGAAGCAATCGCCCCCGATCGCCATCGAATTTGTCACGGACATGTTGCGGCGGGACACTGAAGATTTGGCAAGAGAGAAGGGCCTGACGCGGATCGACGAGTCGGTGCTGCTTCAGTTATGGGATGCGCCACAGGAGCGAGTGACCTGGACCGATGAAGCCTGGAAGCGCCTGCAGACGTCTCCGGATTTTGTCCGGAGCGGAATTCGTAAGGCCGCTGAGCGACGGGCTCGAAAGCTTGGGCTCAAAGAAGTGGATTCGGAGCATCTGACGACCTTTCGGAACCAGGCCATGATGAAAGCCGTCAAACGGATTCGCTCATTCGGCTACAACGAGCTGACGTTTGAAGCCTTCGATACGGCGCTGGAGAAGACCAAGCGGCTTCAGGGTAATGACCAGGCGGAGAAGCGTCTGCAGGAAATTCGTGGGCATTTTGCCGATCCGGA
>VFKF01000198.1 GCA_009885705.1 Nitrospira sp.
ACCTCGGGGCGAGACGGTGAACGTCTGCTCACGCGATTGATCGAATCCCTTCACCAGCATGAATGTTTGGTCAGTTCGAGCACCGCCTCGGTCAGATCCCGTTGGTTCGAGACGGTCCAGGATCAAGACATGGTCCATCTCGGTCATGCCGCCTTGCTATATCGGCAGCGGGACCAGGCGCTGTTGTTCGATCCCTGGCTGCTGCCCTGGTTTGCGGAGTCCTCCATCCCGTCATTGTGGGGATCGCTCCTGCCCAAGCCTGCTGCCGTGTTCTTAACGCATGATCACGACGATCATGTCGATCCTCGTACATTGTTGCACCTGTCCAAAGACACACCCATCATCGTGCCGAGCCGAAGGAATCGGCGGATGTTCTCCTACGATTACCTGTCGCTCTTGCGAGAGCTGGGATTTGGCCGGGTGATCGAACTGGCCCATGGGGAACGTTGGGATTTCGAAGGAGGGGCCGTCTACTCCGTGCCGTTTTATGGAGAAGATCCCTGCGATCTGGAGATGCCGCGCAACTGTTATCTCATCGCCGATCGAGGCTATAACGTGCTCGTCCACGCAGACAGCGGGCCGACGAATAGCGGCAAGTCCGCGCTCAAGGATGGTGTGATCCAGTCACTCGTGCAGCAGCATGGCCCAATTCCATTGGTGTTTGCGTCGCAACAGCAGTTGCTCGAAATCCGTGGCCATGCGGCCCATGCTGCTTTGTCGCATCCCGGGAAATGGCTCGATGTGGGAGAGAACGGTTATCTCACGAACGAGTATCTTGCCGAGGTCTGCGCAGCGGCTCAGGCCAAGCTCTTTGTGTCGTATGCCACAGGCGGCGCAGATTGGTATCCGGACCATCTCTCGTTCATGTTCAGCCAGCGGAATCCCGCCCGGACGGCCTTGTTGACGGCCCACTGGGAACGGCCGGAAATGCTCAAAGATCTTCTCTCTCAGATCGGATGCGGGTATCATCACGGCCATGCATTGGATCTGTTCCGCCGCACGGCCGATGGGCTGGTGGAACCGATGAAGACCGGAGAGGCCTTGACGCCTCTGTCGCTCTACCGTCTCGACCATGGCGATCCGCCGTTTATGAAAGCCAGCCGCACCACACCATCTCGATAACGCAATAAGGACTCACTATGGCCACGCGCAAGACTCAGAAGGCTCCGATCCTCGTGACCGGTGCCGCCGGATTCATCGGGTTTCATACCGCCACCAGATTGCTGGAGCGAGGCGAGCAGGTAATCGGACTCGACAACCTGAACGACTACTACGATGTGCGATTGAAAAAGGCGAGGCTCGCGAAGCTCAAGGCCTTCAAGTCGTTTTCGTTCACGAAGCTCGACTTGGCCAATCGGGCCGGCATGAAGAAGCTCTTCGCGAAGCAACCGATCCGGCGCGTGGTCCATCTGGCCGCGCAAGCCGGGGTGCGCTATTCATTGGTCAATCCGCATGCCTATACCGACAGTAACATCGAAGGGTTTTTGAATATTCTGGAAGGCTGCCGGCATACGAAGGTCGAGCATCTGGTCTATGCCTCGTCGAGTTCCGTCTATGGCGGCAATACCCAGATGCCGTTTTCGATTCACGATAACGTCGATCATCCGGTGTCCCTCTACGCGGCCAGCAAGAAGGCCAACGAACTCATGGCCCATTGTTACGCGCATCTCTACCGGATGCCCTGTACGGGCCTGCGGTTTTTTACCGTTTACGGACCCTGGGGAAGACCCGACATGGCCCTCTTCATCTTCACGAAGGCGATTCTGGAGGGGAAGCCGATCGAGGTCTTTAACCACGGAAAGATGCGCCGGGACTTTACCTATGTCGATGACATCGTCGAAGGCGTGATCAGAACCCTGGACCATACGGCGACGCCCAACCCTGCCTGGTCTGGAGACAAGCCCGATCCCGGAACCAGCTCGGCGCCGGCCCGGATCTACAATATCGGGAATCATCAGCCGGTCGAGCTGCTACATTTTATCGAGGTGCTGGAGCAGGCGTTAGGCAAGAAGGCGGTAAAGAAACTCTTGCCGATTCAGCCGGGCGATGTGCCGGCAACCTATGCGGATGTCGAAGACCTGACGCGAGATGTTGGATTTGCTCCAGCGACGTCGATCGAGGACGGCATCGGGCGTTTCGTAAAGTGGTATCGGGAGTTTTACAAAAAGTAAGGGGCGCCAGCCCGTTAGATAAGCCGGCGCCCCTTGGTCTCTCGCGCTCAGTTGACTGTTAGGGGCAGCCGATCGGCACAAATCCTTGCCCGAACAGCTTCGAGAGCGTCACGTATCGTGCGTTGTCGTAGAAGGAATAACTCGCGCCCCGTTGATTCCTGCCCGAAAGATCTCCGCCATACGAGGGATCCGCCCCGTAGAAGAATCCGCCACGAGTTTTCTCGGTAAGATGGAGCCATTCCCCGTACTTTGCACAGACCTCAGCCTGAATTGAACCCGTCGATGCGACGCTGGCATGCCAATCTTTGGCCCAATCGGGGACGGTTTGACCTCCTCCGCCCATACCGGTCTGATTGTGGTCAGCGTACGGTGGGATATCGTAGTGAGGTGCCATCGCCACAGTAGGGCGATAGGTCGGCATGTCATCCAATGAAGGGACGACAGACAAAGGCTTGAGGGTCATCAAGGTGCAACCGGGCAGATCCTTATTCGTGTAGAGGGTGCTCCCGTCTGCCTGAGGACATTGGCGCATCTGCAACGGATCGAACGAGGTGGTCGTATCGGAGAATGCCGGCGTGGAGGTCAGGCCGAGGATCGTGGCCGCGATCATGAGCAGCTGGGCTGGTTGCATAGGGCTCCTCCCCTGAGACGGTGGAACAGATAGAAATGGCATCATCGTTCACCTTAGTTAAAATTGTACTCACCGATGGTGCTCACAAGCTATTCCACCAGAGACGAAGCCGTCTATTCATCTTTCGAGGGGGACAGCTATCGATCTGAGTTTTGGCTAAGTGGCGCTGGTGGCCGATTTGCCGAGATGAGACGAAGGACTTCTTCCGGGGTAACACCCTGGAGGTTCGGCAGGATGTAATCGGCTTCCCCCAGTTTTTCAGCAGGATACGTCGTGGCGAGGGCCAATACTCTCATGCCGGCTGCGTGAGCCGATTGAATGCCGGCCAGCGAGTCTTCGACGACCAGGCATTCACCGGCTGTGATGAGGGGCGGGCGGGGTTCCAGGGCATTCAATAATTTGAGCGTGTGGCGATAGATCGCCGGGTCAGGCTTGCCGACCGCACAGTCGTCTGCCGAGACCAGCACCGGGAAGTCTTGTTCAATAGCCGTATCGTGGAGGGCATGGGCGATTTGCTCCCGTCTGCCTCCTGTGGCAATAGCTAATCGACACTGTGTTCTGGCTCGTTTCACAAACTCAACGACGCCGGGGAAGAGGGCCGGTTTGTGGAGGGCGGTATATTCTCGGAAGAGCGCCGCTTTCCGCTCCATGATGGCCGACAAGACATTCCGGTCACAGGTATGGTCGCGTCTAGCGAGGAGCGCAGTGGCACAGGTCCGCTCATCCATACCCAGATACGTGCCGTAGTATTCTTCTTTCGTGAGCGAGAGACCGGCTTCGGCCAATGCCTGCTGGAAGCAATGCAGGTGCGGTGTTTCGTCGTCGGCGATCACGCCATTGAAGTCGAAAATGATTGCACGGATCATGTGGTGACCTCGGTTATCGGTTCGGTGAAGCCACTGTAGCGAAACCGTTTCCGTTGAACAAGCAGCTTTGCCTTGTTCCCTCATCGCGGCTAGGGTATTCTCCGACCTGAGTTCGTGAAACGTGAGGCGTAAAACGTGACGTGTTCG
>VFKF01000053.1 GCA_009885705.1 Nitrospira sp.
CCCAACAATACGCCACCTGACGCGCATCATTCGCACGGCTCGCTCAGGCTCATGTCGGAATTGGAAAATACTGCGCCTAAGTGGGAACACTGAGCGAGACTGGCGAGATCAGCCCGGTCTATCTCGTTCATCTGGTTTCTCTGGTTATTCTGGTTCAACCAAACAAACGAGATTAACCAAATACACTAGAACAACCAGCCACCTCTCACGCCTGCGAGCGCTTGTGGCAGCTTTCGCCCCAAGCGTATACTGCGGTCTAAATCTGGCAGGATGCACAAAATGGCCGTCAGCAAGGCCGACGTCTCGAACGCATCCTGCCTATTCGACCCAACAAGGAGATCGCCCCATGGAACAACAGAAGCCAAAACAAGAAGAAACCCCGGTCGTCGACGATCCAAAAGCCCGCGAAATGCTTCGGCAAGCCTTCGAGAAGACCGCACGCTGGCCCAAGGACTTCAAGGGATTCACAGCCGACTTGACCGTCAACGTGAACGGAAAAGAGACTAAGGGACCGGTCATGGTCAAAGGCCCGCGTGAAGTCTCGGTCCAACTGGGAGATCCCGAGGTCCAGAAGTGGGCACAGGAGCAGCTCGGCTCGATCGCCGTGCACCGTGGCCCGAGAAGCTTCGAAGAGTCGGACGGCAAATACGCCTTAACGATGGAAGAAGACGGGCATCCCTTCGGCACGAAGCTGAACATTCACGGCTCGAACTCCTTCTATCGCCTTAAAGACAATCGCATCACCCAGATCAATCGCAAGATGGCGCACCCGGGCATGACCCCCTTCGCCTTCACGATCAATGTCGAAGAAAGCGCCCTCACCCAGGATCAGAAGAACCTCACGACAAAGTATTCCGTGTACTACTACTCCCCGACCGACGGAAAACTGAACAACGTGGAAAGCTTTACCGACAGTTACCTGCGCGTCGGATCGTCGGATCTGCCGGCCACTCGCCGCATCATTACCTATGAAAACGGCGCGGTCGTCGTGAAGAATCTCACGTTCACGAATCACAAGCTGGTCTAACAAAGGAGCGGCGATAGCCCGTGCGATGATAACGCTGCCCGCTGGATGCTCAAAAAGGCCGTCCAGCGAGGCCGCGGGCGAATCGAAACCGGAGGCGTACCCTTAGGGGTACGTTGAGGATTTCGATGAGTCGAGAACGAAGCTGGCGGGCTTTTTCAACATCCAGCATGGACCTTCGAGCCTCATTTCCCCGCAGCATGAAGTTCAAGCTGGTGGGCTACGTCCATCTGGCGCGCATGATCGATAAATGCCGCGCCGTGCTAGCCGGCACGGAAGGCGAATACATCTACCCCTGCCCGATGGACGACCGACTGATGGAATTCGCCGGGATCACGGCCGATCAGTTCACCGCAGCCGTCACAGCCAATCCCACCGACGATGGCGTGGCCCAGTGGTTCAGGAAAACTGCGAAACCACACAAAGCCTCTGAGCTCGAGCTCTGGAACGACTTGATGCTGACCCGTGGTCCGAGCAGCCCGGAGAAACAACAGTACTTCAACCAGCTCAGAGACGCCGTCGATCCTTCCCGCACCGACCTGACTGCCTGGTCCGATCTGCAAGATTTAGAAGAAGGCCGGGCCGTGCCGAGATGAGCATTATCCACGCCGAATCTTTTTACGCTGTACAAAATATATTGAGGGTAGCAATGCAGGTTCAATCCATACCCCAATCCGTAGCGCTATTATGATTACATGCGAGTGATCATCTACTCAGGTAAAGTGAGGAGTCCTTGATTTTAGACGGCCAACCATTCATAATTCTTTAAATGTAAATCGTCCAGGTCTGTCAATTCCCCCATCTATCTGTCCATCATCGTTCAAACCGAAAGGAGTTTTTAATGCATAGCCGTTTTCTCGGTATATTATTTGTCACTCTCTGGCTTGGTGGCTGCGCCACCATGGCCAACTGTTCAGCGACAATTAGCATTGCGGGGTAACGACAATTAGAACTGAGGGGTCCGTCCTCCTCACCGCCGGTCCTGTACGCTCTCCGC
>VFKF01000267.1 GCA_009885705.1 Nitrospira sp.
CGTGGTGGGTGCGTTGCATGTCGGTAAGTGGCCCTATGGGGCGACGGACATTGAGATCAGCGACATGACCATCAACGATCATGGCGGCCATGCGGTCGGTCTCTTTAACGGGCAGGGGCTGGTCCTCCGTCGGCTCAAGATCAACGGGATGCTATTTAGCCAGCAGGTCCATGATGTACGGATCGAAGATTGTGACATCGGGGGGAGCGAGACGACCGGCGCGCAGTTTGCCGACTCAGAGGCGGTTATGATTGGGAATATCATTCACGACAACGATCATGGCGTCTCGATTGCGGGGAAGTCGACGGTGCGGCTAGAGCGAAACGTGATCACCCGAAGTCTGTTTGAAGCCGTCGTGGTCAGCGGCCATGCCCGAGCGGTGATCGTGAGCAATACTCTGGTGAAGAATGGCGGCGGGGCCGCGTTTCTCGGGCAATCCCAAAGTGACGTCAGCGGCAACGTAGTCGGGCTGAATCGCGTGGGTTTTCTGATCGCCCCGTCCAGTCGGACCACGACCTCATTCAATGCGTTCTTCAATACGGAGGGCGACTATCTTCGTGTGGGTGAGCCAAACCAGCCAGCTCCTGAGCTCAAGGCCCAGTCAGATATTACCGGGGACCCGTACTTTGTTGATCCGCTGCATGACGATTTTCGCCTGCGTCTTGATACGCCTCTCCTGAAGATCGGCCAATTCCCCTATCTCGGCGCGCTCGCGCCTGCCGCAACTTCTGCTCGTCGATCGACTGATAAATAGCATTGAATCAATAGGATAGATGCCTTCAGCAGAGCATGGATTTCCATGTGCTATGCTACTTGTACGCCATAAGTCAGATGGATGACGGATCTCTGGCGCAGGAATTGCTGATTCTTCATTGTCAGAGAAACTGGAGGAGACCGTGGCAAGTTACCGACAAGAGCTTGAAAAGGGTGGATTTGACGGGATCCCGTCGCTCGACGATGTCGAATCAGGCAAACTGGTTGGTGCCGTCCTTCCCATGTCAGAAAAGGCGCAGATTCAAATGCGCAATAGCATCGAAGTGATCGATTACCTCCTCAATCAAGAGCGCGTCGTCTGGAGCTAACGACCACGCGCTCCATCGGCTGAATCCACAACCAACACGCCGCCATCTTGACAGACCTCCCGCGCCTTCGTAGGCTCCTTGCCGTACATGTTTCCGTCATCACCAGGAGAGAAAATCATGGCACCTCTGTATCTGCGTCATCGGCGTTCTGTGGTTACTCGACTCATGACCGCGGCGGCATTCGTGATGCTGATGCCTTGTATGGCGCCGGCTTCTGATGAATTGCCTAAAGAGACGGTTTTGCCTGTAGGGTTAGCGAATAAGGCGATCCAGGCTTCGTTGGAAGCCTGTAAAAAAGATGGTTATAAGGTCAGCGTGTCGGTCGTGGACCGAGCAGGGGTGCTGCGCGCCATGAGCCGTGCGGATGGGGCTGGGCCCCATACGGTCGATAGCAGCAGGAAGAAGGCTTATACGGCAGCCAGTCTCCGTCGTCCGACGACCGAGTTAGCTGAACTGATCAATAAGGTGCCAACGTTGCAAGCGCTTCGCGAGATGAACGATCAGGTCATCATCCTTGGGGGTGGCTTGCCAATTGAGATTGCTGGCGAGGTCGTTGGTGGCATTGGGGTCGGCGGGGCGCCAGGTGCCCATCTCGATGATGCCTGTGCTCAGGCGGGCCTGGATGCGATTGGCGCTGCGCCGAAAGTTCCTGCGGTAAAGTGAATAGGGAGTAC
>VFKF01000121.1 GCA_009885705.1 Nitrospira sp.
CGCATAGCGCCAGTCGTCTGCCACCGTCTGATAGAGCGCCAACTGAGACGCCAGCCCTCCGTTGGATCGAAGCGCCCGCACTAAATCCGCATCGAGATTATTCAACACCTTTTCGAGTTCCCTGGCGGAGACCGGCTCCGTCTTGAGCCGATCGAGTTCGGCATAGATCGCCGCCTCAATTTCTGCCGTCGTATGGGGCGCCAGCGGTGTGGCATTGAGCACGAACAGGTTCGGGGAACGGACTCCCGGATAGTTCGCATCGGAGTTCACCGAGGCGGCGATCCGTTTCTCGCGGACCAGATTCGTATAGAGCCGGGACGTGAGTCCGTCGGTCAGGACTGCGTCGATCACGTCGAACACATAGTCATCGGGATGGCCTAACGACGGCTTATGAAATCCAATGGCCAGAGAGGGTTCGGCATCGAACTCCACTTCCACGCGGCGCTCCCCCCGTTGAGGCGGTTCGACCGTGACCATCGAAGGCTGCGGAGGCGCTGCCGGAATCTTTCCGAACGTCTGCTCGATCAGGGCCATGACTTCTTTCGGATTGATATCGCCCACGATCGCAATCGTCGCGTTATCGGGGCCATAGTGGGCCTTGAAAAAGGCTTCGGTGTCGGCCGGCGTGAGCGACAAAATGTCCGACTCCCAGCCGATCGTCGGAATCCCATATTGATGGGCACGGAAGGCTGCCGAGGTGAAGGTTTCGAACAACAGTCCGTTCGCACTGTCGTCGTTCCGCAACCGACGCTCCTCCATGACCACGCCTCGTTCTTTGTAGAACTCGCGAAGGACGGGATGCGCCATGCGATCGGCTTCAAGCGCCGCCCAGAGGGGCAGACGATTGGCCGGGAGACTGATCGTATAACGAGTCATGTCCTTGCCGGTCGCGGCATTGAGCCCGACCCCGCCGTGACGTTGGTAGAGCAAGGCCATCTCATTGCCCGCGACGAACTGCCCCGCTTTTTCTTGCAGCTCGGTGAATCGCTTCTGCAATCCCTCGATCGCGGTTCGCTCCTCGGGGCTGGCTGACTTCCCGACATGCTTCCGTGCCAATTCACGTTGCCGCTGCTCCAACTCGGTTCCCACCCGAAACAATTCCTCGAGAATCGGCCGCTCTTTCTCGTAGTCTTTCGTCCCGACCGTCCTCGTGCCCTTGAAGGCCATATGTTCGTAGAGGTGCGCCAGGCCTGTCTGCCCCACCTGCTCGTTCACCCCCCCGACTCTGAATGTCATGTTGAGCGACACCACCGGCGTTTGATGCCGTTCGACCATGAGCACGGTCAATCCGTTCGCCAACTTCTGTTCCACCACACGGTCCGCCAGACCGGGCGACGCGGCATGCGACAGGTCGAAGCTGAAGCTGACGACCAGGAAAACGATCAGAACCGTGAAGCGTGAAGCGTGAAGCGCAGGAAGAGCAAAGAACTGAGCGCTGAGATGCCCGCCTGATTTTTTCATGTCGGGATGTTGTCGACTGCTGCTGTTTGCGAGATACGCTTCACGAGAGACGATGGACGATTCAATTATCATATGAATAGCTCCATGAGTTGTTCCGGTCGTTCGATAAACCAGTCCGGCTGACAGGCTTCCATTTTGGCGCGATTCCCCATCCCGTATCCGACGGCACAGACTCGAATACCGGCGTTATGCCCGCCGTTGATATCGTTGGTGCTATCTCCGACGAGCACGGTCTGCTCGGGCGATACATTCAATTCTTTCATGACATGCAACAGCATGCCCGGTTCCGGTTTCAAGCCGAACCCGTGATCGCCGCCGACGACATATTCAAAATGATCGGCTCCCAACCCTTGAAGAATCACATTCGTATACTCGATCGCTTTGTTGGTCGCCACCGCCTTCCGTTTGCCGGAAAAATGCGTCAGCATCTCCCCAATGCCGGGATAGAAGGTCGTCCGATCGAGGCAATGGGCCAGGTACTGGCCTCTGAACACCCGCAAGGCTTCCTCGAACGTGACCCGGCTGTTGTCACCGACCGACAAACGTAGCAATTGTTTCACGCCATCTCCGACAAATCCGAAGATTTCTTCGAGTGGCCGCTGCGGCAATCCCAGCTCGCCCAAGGTCAGGTTGACCGACGTGGCAATATCCCACTTGGACTCGATGAGCGTCCCGTCCAAATCAAAAATCAACAATTCGACTGAGGTCTTTCCCATCATTTTACCTTTCGTAACTCCTCCTGCAACGACGCAAGTCGGGCTCGCTTCGCCTGGTCGGTTTCTTTGATCCAGGCCTCCCGCACGACGTTCACCATCCGCTTCTGCCCGACATGGGGAGGCAACATCGGCTCGACAATCCTCCATCGATTGTTGACCGCTTTCACGCGAAACCGGACCTCTTCTATCACGGCTCCCTGCACAAAACCGGCGGTTTCCAAGTACACCGAGCCGATGACCTGAAAGGTGACCGGAATCACGACTTCCAGCCGATCGATCACCTCCCACTGGCGGTAATGCTCCGCCACCACAAAACCCTGCGTCACGACGACCTGTCCCCATGTCGGCTCTTCATGCCAACCCGTGTACGACGCGACCGTTTCGACCGATAGAGCGTCGAGCCGCGCCCCCTTATAATCGAGCGATAGATACCGCTTCACCACCTCTGACGGTGAATGGTCGAGGGATCCGCTCTGCGCAAGCCCCTCCCCGACAAACAACAGCAGCGCCAATAACGGGTAGAGAAATACTATGAGTCGGCCTACTCTGTTGACGGTCATCGTGTGTTCTTCACTTCCACATCTATCCCCCGCAAAAGAATCCTGGTGCACCGCCCAACTGTTCCGGTCACCCGATTTTGTGTAACTTCATCAAATTGGTTTCCCCTGGCTGACCGATCCTGGTCCCCGAGAGGATCACGATCCGCTGTCCCGTGACGGCTAAGCCCTCGGTCTTCAGACGGCGTTCCGCTTCCTCGATCCGCTCATCGGTTTGCGCGATCTGGCGCATCGTGTGTGGGATCACCCCCCAGTACAATGCCATCCGCTGCCGGACGGCCTCAAAGGGCGTCAATCCCACAATTGACGCGGCAGGTCGCTGTTTCGACAGCAAGCGCGCAGTCGTCCCCCGTTCGCTAAACGCCACGATAACACTTGCCCCGATGACTGAGGCGGCTGAAAAGGCCGAGTGACAGATGGCTTCAGGGAAGGACCCTTCCTCTTGTGGCGCGATGGACGAGCGCACATACCAGGATCGTGCCCCCTCTTCTGCTGCGCGAATGATGCGGTTCATGACACGGACGGTTTCAACCGGATGTTGCCCGACCGCCGTTTCCCCGGACAGCATGACCGCATCGGTCCCGTCGAACACGGCATTGGCCACATCCGACGCTTCAGCCCTAGTCGGACGTGTATGCTGCGTCATCGACTCCAACATCTGAGTGGCCGTGATCACGAGCCGGCGCCGGCGGTTCGCTTCGGCGATGATCCGCTTCTGGAGGAGCGGAACTGCCTCCGATCCCATCTCTACGCCCAGATCGCCACGCGCCACCATTACGCCGTCCGCCTGATCGAGAATTGCGTCCAAACATTCCACCGCTTCCGGCCGTTCGATCTTTGCAATAATCGGCATATCGCCACCCCAGTCGGCCATGAGCTGCCTTGCGGCCACCACATCATCGGGGCCTCTGACAAACGAGAGGGCCACATAGTCCACCCCTTGGGCGATGCCGAACCGGAGATCCTCTCGATCTTTGTCGGTGAGAGTCGGAGCGCTGATGCGCGTATCCGGCAGGTTCATGCCCTTGTGCGAGGTCAGTCGTCCCCCGGTCACGACCCTACATTCGACGGTGCTGCCGATAATGCGATGCGCGACCAGCTCGATGAGTCCATCGTCGATCAGGATGCGGGCGCCTGGCTGAACATCCCGCACCAGGTATTGATACGCCACCGCAATCTCTCGCATGCCGGATGACGCGAGAGACTGTGCGCCGAGTTGACCGCCGGACCGAAGCAGACTCGTCACCAGCTTCACCGTCTGGCCTGCCACCAGATCGATCCCGCCCGGATCGACGTCTCCGATACGAATCCTCGGTCCTTGCAGGTCCTGGATAATCGCCACCGCCGCCTGCCGGCGATTCGCGGCTTCGCGAATGGCCTTGATCGCCCGCGCATGCGATTCGTGAGTCCCGTGAGAAAAGTTGAGGCGCGCCGCGTCCATGCCGCTTTCAATTAACTGATCCAGCACGGCGGGCGAATCGCTGGCGGGGCCGATGGTACAGACGATTTTAGCTTTACGCATGGACGATACGGTTACTTTCGTTGATCGATCGGAATGAGCGGCCCACGTTCCCCGTTCTTCTCGCCATGATATTCAAGGATGCCATTCTAACAAACGACCTTCAGGCCCACAACGCAACCGCCGTTTCAGGCGCAGCTGTCTCTCATCGATGATCGAAGCATTCGATACAACATGGACGGATCGGATGCTACGCTGGCGAATGGGTGATAGCAACAATTCCTGGACACACAGACTGCGGAAAAACTTTTCCGACACAGTACCAACACATCCCGCAGGATGCTCAAACAGGCTGTCCAGCAAGGCCGCAGCCGATGGAAGCACAAGAGGCGTAGCCCCTGTCTACGTTGAGGATGCTTTCGAGGCGATCTGCCTGCGCGAAGCCGCTTCGGCGAAGGCAGGGAACGCTGCTGGCAGCCTGTTTCAGCATCCTACGGCAGATTCATTGATCCTCCAAGAACGTGCATGCTAGGGTTCGTCTTTGCAGTGCCTCATGATACCTGCGTGACACTATGGA
>VFKF01000257.1 GCA_009885705.1 Nitrospira sp.
CAACTGACTTTCCTGCTTGGATATAAGCTCCGGCGATCTGTAGCATCATCACTGACTTGCCTCGGCTGGGCTTTGCCGCGATCACCCATAGCTCGCCTGCCTTCATGCCACCGCAGATTTCATCGAGGCATGGGATGCCCGTTGTGTGACCCGGTAGGTCACCTGCACGGTAATCTGCCTCTAGCTTTGCCGCGAAGTCACTTGCTGCGGTACTGATGCTGACTGACCTCTGCTTGCCTGAGACAATGCTCTGGAGTGATTCTAAGGCCTGCCTAGCTGCTGCGATTGCCTCGGTCGAGTCCGTAGCCTCAGACATGGTCCCTGCGAGTTGTAGTGCCATGCGTCTGGCTTGGTACTCTTTTAGGGTAGTAACCCATTGTGACCATCCACTAGCACCGATTGCGTGTGAGTGGATGTGGTAGATTTCTGCGGGTCCACCGCAGCGGTCTAGTTTGCCTACCTCTTGTAGGTGCTGGACTAGTGTTATCAGGTCAATGCCACCATCGTCGTCTGGTTGCATGGTCTGTATGGTCTGCCAGAGACCTAGCGTCTGTGGATGCCAGAACGAATCGTCTGATAGTCCCTCGGCGATAGCTCTCTTAAGTAGGTTGTGGTTGTTCAGCATTGAGCTGACTACTGACTTCTCTGCCATGATGGCTGACGGCATTGCTTGCATTGTTGTTGTTGTGTCGATCATATTCTAAATTGGTCTGCTGATTGTGTCTTTGGTTGGTATCCTTGTTTCTTGACTGGGAACAGTCCGGTCCAGCCGTTGGTGATGCTCTGGTCAATTACCGCGATGGCATCGGATTCACTCATCAGCGATAGCATGACGAGCTGCTTGCCAGAACTAGTTTTGGTCAGACCAAGTTTCTTCTCCCTGCGGTGCATCCTCCACTCATCCCAAGCGGTTGCGAATCGTTCCGAATGTGGGAGTTTGTTCTCTTCTCTTTTCTTCTTCTGTATCTGCTTATGCTTCTGTTTGTACGGTCCATGCGTCACGAATGACGTTTCGTCGTCAGTAGCTGACGTTTTAGCGTCACAAGATGACGTTTTTTCGTCAGTAAATGACGTTTTAGCGTCAGTATTTTGTTTTTCGTTTTTACGAATTACGTATCTTTTTTGACGCAAATTCTGCTTTCTTTTCACGTCCTCTCGACTCGCCAAGTCGCGGTACTTTGCATGGTTGACGAGTGACCATCCACCCTCAATCTCCTCAAGCCTGCGACCGTCCATGTCTGGTGACCTGCTGTGCCTGTCTGGTGACGTGAGCGTGAGCAACGATACCTCGCACTCTTCGATGGTGATTCCAGCTAGCCTAGCCAGACCCACGGGTGATCCAAAGACCTCTCCGTGCTGGTCTGCTAGTGATAGCAGGGTGATCCATAGCACCTTAGTCTCGCTCTTCTCGGCCCATACCGAGGACGTTATCAGGTTCGATGATAGTTTTGTGTATGTCTCCATGTTGTGTTTTCTTGTTGTAGTCATTATATCCAAAGACACGTTCTCTTAGGAACCTGTCACATGCCCTATTAACGTCAGAGTAACACTCGCGTGGTAGTCCGTCATCGGCTAGGGTTGGGTTCTTGACGAAGCGTGGCATTAGTCTAGTGCTGGTAGGTCAAAGATAAAATAATGGTCTAGCTCCATTAGGATAGCCGCGACTACCTCTGCCTCAATGCTATCGTGCGTTGGATCATCGGTATGCTTATGCGCCCTGCGGATGCCCTTTACGCATCCTGATTCAATCGCGTCTCTGACTATATTGTATATGTTTGGTTTCATGGTATTAGTTCGGCTAAAAGAGTTCTGAAGGCTCGCTCTGCGGTTGCTGGTACGACACCGTTTCCAAGCAGTCGCAGTTCGTCGGTACGATTGTCACAGGAGACGCACAACTCGGCATAGTCCATCCCACGGGTAGATTCATTAGAGTCTCGACCCAGCGAGGATTGAGTTTGCCGCTCACTTGTCGATCTAGCTTTGGGGTCATACTGCCGTCCGCATCTTTGGTTCGTGGTGTCGCCCACTGATGCACTTCCTCCCTCAAATTTTTGCAACCGCCCTTGTTCGCTGCCTGACTCCGTTCCTGCGGTTTGCGAACCACATTGATGTGATCCATTGTGCTGGGCGTCGCCCACGCCTTTACTTGCGCTGTCAGCGGCATCGTTGCCACGTCCCCTTTGTCCTTGCGCTTCTGCCAGTTCTCCAGATTCTCGTCCGTTGTCTTGCCTGCTCTCGGCGTCGCCCACGACTCTGGGCGGCTCCCATCCGTACTGGGGTTGACCGGGACGGGAAGGCCAAACTGGACAACATCCTCTCGCAGGTTCCCTGTTGATTTTCGGTTTTTGCGCCCGTCGTGCGTCAGTACTCTCTGGATTCCCTCCGGCGATTTCGGAGGCAGCGTGTCCATCGTGTTCGGCGTTGACCAATTCACCGGGGCGACTTGGCCATGCGTCTGCATCTGCTCCTCCAGACTCCCCGGCACATACTGCCTGCCTATGCTCGCTCGGTAGTCGATGCGCTTCTGCATGTCCTGCCTCTGGATCTGAACCGTCGCTGGTG
>VFKF01000526.1 GCA_009885705.1 Nitrospira sp.
CATGCGCCCTCCCGTGGTAGAGCGGAGAGCGTACAGGACCGGCGGTGAGGAGGACGGACCCCTCAGTTCTAATTGTCGTTACCCCGCAATGCTAATTGTCGCTGAACACGCCCCTCCCGGTTCGATGGGGACCACGATCCTCACCGGCCACCGCGATACGCATTTTCGATTCTTACAACGATTGAAGGCAGGCGACGAGCTTCTGCTCACGGCTAAAAATCAGCAGGTCCATCGGTATCGCGTGAGCAGCGCCACGGTCGTGGATGTGGCCAGCGCGGCGATCCGACAGGACAGAGACGCGCCGCAACTCGCGCTGGTGACCTGTTATCCCTTCGACGCAATCAGTCCAGGCGGACCGCTTCGTTATGTGGTGATGGCGGAGGAAGAAACGCTCTGAAATCAGCAGAGGCTGCTGCCCAACGAGGCGACGACGTTATTTCGCAATGGTGATGCTCGGCACGCCGACGCGCGGCACCTCGCTCACGGTCATTTGGAACAGGAGATATAACAATTGGAACGCCTCGCGATTCCAGCGCGCCAACGGCCCGGTCGTATTCACCGCGTAATATTTTCCATGAGACTGAATCGACAGGTCGGCATCCGAGGGAGCGCCATCCGTCAACAGAAGGTCCATGGTATGGACGGGATTTTCGTGGACCTCTGGGCTCCGTGAATCTTTATCGACGTGGTATTCGGGGTCCTCTCCCAGCGATCGGCCGAGAAAGTTGAGAATGGTATTGAAGCTTCGCAGCCGGAAATCTCCCTTGATGGGATATTCCCCGCCCACGTGCCCAGGACGGATGTCGAACGAGACATCGTTGAGGTGCCCTTCTTCCGTTTCGTCGATCAACCGGGCCCGTTCCTCCGGTGAGAGCGTGTCGGGGTCGTAGTTGGTGATGAGAATGCGGCCCGTGATTTGTTTTCGAAGGGTGTAGGTATTGTCTTTCTGGCTGTAGGTCACGAGATATTCTTTTTGTAACGATTGGAAGCCTTCGGCTGTGACGGAGTTGGCGGGAATCGTCCAGGTCCGATTGTAGACGAGCGGTTCGGCATAGAGCTGATTCGCGTCCTGAATCGCCGAGATGTGCGTCACCACCCGGCGGAACATCTCGTAGCCATGCCGGTCGGCCGGCGTATTGCGATAGGCGACTTCCTGGCCATTCTGTACGATCCGCAGTTCCTGCGCCATCAGTCGGAGCAACAGATCGATGTCGAATCGCTGCCGGAGCAAGAGCGTAAACTTGGTTTCCTGAAAGGGGGTCAAAAGCCGCTTGGTGAATTCTTCCCCTTCGATCGGCACGATACTGATGGTGGGGTTCTCCGCCACGCTGCCGCCGAAGATCGGCATGAGCGTTTTGCTGGCGTCTCCCGTGAGCGCCGGCGTGGCACCGGCGCTGACACGAAAGTCGAACGTCGCGGCGATGTTCGAGACGCCGGTGAAGTGAATCGGTTGATGCTGGTGGGCGCGCGCGATGTTGATGAGCAACTGCTTCGAGATGGCATCCGTGACTGCCTGATCATAGGCTGTCACGGCTCGATTCAGCGTAATGGGGGAGAGGCAGCCTGAGAGCAGCAGACCGCAGAGCAACGTGAGAGCCTGAATTCCTATTCTCATAGGGAGAGATATCGGATGACGCGAGGTGTGGAGCCGGCGATCCGGATTGAACGGACGACCTGCTGTTTACGAAACAGCTGCTCTACCAACTGAGCTACGCCGGCCCTCGCGAGAGAAGCCACAACTTACACGGGTTTTTTCTCAGCCTCAAGAGGTTTTTCGTTCAACGGCAGACGATAGGCGAGAAATCCGGCCTTCTCAGGTCCATTATTTGAACCGGGCCAGAGGCTGCAGCCTGACCATGGCCCCCTGGCCTGGCCCCGGAAGGCAGAGGGGCTCCTGCTCCTTGCCGTACTGCTCTTGAGAAATCTTGAGGACCTGCCCCTTGGTATAGGCGCAGAGCTCACCAGCCAGGATCGTCCCGTCCTTATCGAGATCTGCGGCCCCGCCCAGGCCCTTGAGCCATTGATAGGCAAACAGCCCATGCTGGCCCGGGTCATAACTATGCGATTCTTGCAGTCCCCGATTGCCGATCATCCACATGATCTTGTCTTTGACCGCCCCCTCCTGCCCCCAGAGGGGAACGGCTATGGCGGCCGACTCCGCGCCGGACGCCGACTCCAGCGAGAGGTCGAGCATCACAACGGCCTGCTGAATCGGCAACTTCTCCAGGGATTCCTGCAGCCGGCGCAGCGAGTAGAGGCGTGTCCCGGTCGCGGGCATGCTGTCGAACAACAGCATCGATACGGCGCCGGTCATCGGATCGACCACGCCCCGGCCTGTGACCGAAATATAGACCACGGTAGTGGGGTCGACCAGTTTAGGCAGCCATTCTTCCAGGGCCTCGGCCAGGTCGCTCTTGAGGGCATGACCATCGAGCAGCGTACGCACCCGCGCGTGAGGAATCCCCCCGATCGATCTCAGGTAGGTGGCGGCCTGCTCCGCATCCCGCGTCGCATACTTCACCCGGGCGATGCTGCTCTCACGGAACTGGCCCACCCCGACGGTAATGCCTACCGCCTTCGGTTGCTTGAGCAAACCAGTCCGTTTCGGCAACTGATCGACGTCGACCGGCAGAGACTGGGCCCCCGGCGCAGAGGCAGGCTTCATCGCCACGAGAAACTTTTTGGGAGAGGGCAGCTGGACCGTTGGAGATCCGGCCCGCAAGATCAGCGTGAGCTCCGCCTGCACGGCCGCTGGAACCTCGCCGACTTTGCCGTCCAACGTCAAGCGTTTGACTTCGCCTGGCTGCAGATCCCCGACTGAGACCAGCCCGGGAATCTGCTCGACCAAGGGTGGCGTCGAGGACACCGACAGCTCCATGCCCCGTGCCATCCCCGGCCCTTCGTTTTTCACTTCGACTTCGATCGCGATGGCTTCACCGGCATGCAGCACCTGATTGCGATTTTCATCGCGAACAATTGCACGAAATATGATCGTGGCCGGCTCATCCGTGTGAACCGGCACCGGCATCGCTGCCGCCGACAGCGGCGCGACGGGCTGTTTCACTGCAGCGGATGTTCCA
>VFKF01000496.1 GCA_009885705.1 Nitrospira sp.
GCCGGATGGAATGGGCCTCTGCTGGCCGAGGGACTGCGTATGGCCGTCGCCGATAGCTCGGCGCTCCGCCATATCGGGAGTCTCTTCGATCAATGGCCGTCTGATGAGCCGGCCGATCGCGCCATGGGTGTCGATCTACAAACCTATCTGCCGGACGATCTGTTGCGCATGGGCGATCGGATGAGCATGGCCCATTCACTCGAACTTCGCGTGCCGTTTTGCGACCACCATCTGCTGGCCTTTGCCTGTTCCTTGCCGGCTGCCACGCGATTGCAAGGATGGAAGCTGAAAGGATTCATGCGGTCTGCCCTGCGAGACCTCTTGCCGCGCAGCATTGTCTCTGGTCCGAAGCGAGGATTCATGCTGCCGCTGGGGCGATGGCTCCGGGAGGATCTTCGCGAGATGAGCCGGGATCTGCTCTCCGATGAGGCGATTCGCCGACGAGGGTATGTCAATCCTTCCTATGTGCAGTGGTTGCTGGCTGAGCATCAGAGCGGGAGACGAAATTTCACCGATCAGATTTATGCGCTCATGGTGTTGGAACTCTGGCATCGGCAGGTGGTGCCGCCTGTCGCTCACCGCACGATGGGAGTGGGCGCGGCATGAACGTCGTTCTATTCTCAGAGGTCACGATCGAGCGGGTCATCGGCGGCGCCGAGCGAGTCCTTCGGCAGCAATCGTTGGGTCTCGCCAAGCTGGGCCATCACGTGCGCGTCATCGTGCGGGCTCCCTGCGAGTCCGCCGAGGCGACATGCTCGATCGGCAACGTGACGGAACGGCGTTATCCCGTGAACAGAACCAGTGAGCCGGCCTTTGTCTGGTCTTCGGTGCAGAATTCCCTTCGTGCCTTTGATGTGGAGGGACAGACCGGTCCTATCGATGTCGGGGTCATCCACCAATCATTAGCCGGTCTCGGTCCGATCTTGTTTCGCTATCGCAGGGTCGGTCGCTGGGTCTATGTCTGTCATTCGCTGGCGCATGAGGAATATCTCACGAGGGCGGAGCGGGCCTCTTCGACAGTGGAACGGGTCAGGCGAAAGCTGAGCGCGCGCGCCAGACGGTGGATTGAACGAATGGTGATGCACCGCTGTCATCATGTGGTGGTCTTGAGCGAATTCATGAAACGGCAGGTCATGGCCGTTCATGGCATTGCATCGAAGGATATGACGGTGATCCCTGGTGCAGCCGATCTTGCCATGTTCTACCCGGCAAGGGATCGGGGCGAGGTCAGGCGAGAACTGAAAATTTCCGAGAGCCGGACGATGTTGTTCACGGTGCGGAATCTCGTGCCTCGCATGGGGTTGGAACATCTGATTGAAGCGATGACGCTTCTCGGGGAAGAGCGGCAGAACCTTCTCCTCTTGATCGGCGGGGAAGGCCCGCTTCGCCCGCGATTGGAGGAGCTGATTCGCAGCAAGGGATTGCAAGATTCCGTGCAGTTGCTCGGGTTCGTGCCGGAGGAACAGTTGGCGAAGTATTTCCAGGCCTCTGACTTGGTCGTGATGCCGACGCTGCAGCTCGAAGGGTTCGGCCTGGTCACGGTCGAAGCGCTGGCCTGCGGTACCTCGGTGATGGGGACGCCAGTTGGTGCGATTCCGGAAGTTTTGAGCACGGTCGATCCGCTATTGGTGACAGAAGGGACAGATGGAGGGGCTCTCGCAAAAACCCTACGATTATGGCTGTCGCGATTCCGTGAGCTGCCGGGCGAGCGGGAACGCCTGTCGAAACAAGGCCGGGAGGTCGTGGAGCGGCGCTTTAACTGGGATGCCCATACGGCTCAGTTGGATCGTCTCTTTGCCGCTGGTTCGAAAGACGGACAGATGACCGGGGCGAGGAAGGTGATCCATGTGATCACGCGCCTCGACTATGGTGGTTCGGCGCAGAACACGATGTTGACGGCCCTCGGGCATGATCGTACGCAGTTCGAGCCACTGGTGGTGGCTGGTTATCCGGGATCCTGGGATGCGCAAGGTGGACAGGCCGCGACGGAAGAGAATTGCCGGCGGCTCGACAAGGCCGGAGTTCGATGGCTGCTGCTGCCTTCCCTGACGCGAGCCATTGATCCGATAAAAGATCTTCAGGCCTTGTGGCAATTGATTAGCCTCTTCCGGCGAGAGCAGCCAGCATTGGTCCATACCCATACGTCGAAGGCCGGCGTGTTGGGGCGGGTCGCTGCCTGGGTCACGCGGGTGCCCGTCATCGTTCATACGCCGCATGGTCATGTGTTCTACGGCCATTTCGGTCCCTTCCGGTCATGGCTGTTTCTTCAGATCGAACGAGGGTTGAGCGTGATCACAGACCGTCTGATCGCATTGACGGACGCGGAACAGCAGGATCACCTCGATCGTGCAGTCGGCAGGGCAGACCAATTCGCTGTCGTGCCGAGCGGGATCGATCGTGAGAAGTTCGGGCGAGCGAGGGCCCGAGGGAAACAACAGCCGGACTGGTTTGGTTGCCCTCCAGATGCGTTGGTCGTCGGATCGGTCGGGTGGCTTACCGATATTAAGGGCCATGAATATCTGATCGAAGCCATCGCTCTGTTGAAGCAGGATGTTCCCTCCCTCCATCTCGTGATCGTCGGGAGTGGGGATCGGCAAGAAGCATTGTTACAGCAAGCGGAATTGCTCGGTCTCCGCGATGCCGTACATCTCCTCGGTCACAGGGACGATGTCGATATCTGCCTCGCGGGGATGGACCTGTTTGTCTTGCCCTCGCTCAATGAAGGAATGGGTCGTGCGTTGATTGAAGCCATGGCGGCTGGATTGCCTGTCATTGCCTCCCGCGTCGGGGGTATTCCGGCAGTGGTCGATCACGAACGAACCGGCTTGCTGGTACCGCCAGGCGATGCCGGCGCATTGGCAGGGGCGTTACGCCGGTTGCTCGATCGACCGGACTGGGCCAGGCAGTTAGGCGTCGCAGCGAGCCGCAGTGTGGATAGCCGATATGGATCGCTCTCCATGGTCCAGGCCATTGAATCCATCTTTGCCGAGGCGTTCACGGTTCATGGGTAAGCGAGAGAGACAGATGAGATGGGTCGGGCGGCTGATGTTGCCATTGATGGCGCTGGCAGTCGTACTGTGTGGCATAGGCGGGCGCGTTGACGCATCGGACGATCGCCAGCAACTAGTGGCCACGTTCCATGTCCATAGCACTGCCAGTACCGGCGATATGACGGTTGAAGCCTTGGCTGCAAGGGCGGAACAGCTCGGCCTGGATGTGCTGATACTGACCGATAATTTCTCGCTGCGGTATGAGTATGGACTCTGGCCCTTCCGGGGTATCCTGAAACAACGAGTGAGTGTTCCCTCCCTGTTGGACTATGGGATTGAACGGTATCTCGACGAGATCGCGGCCTCGCAGCGCCGTCATCCAAAACTCATCATTGTGCCTGGTGTTGAAGTCGCGCCCTATTACTATTGGACTGGTTCTCTCGCAGCAGGCACCTTGACGATGCACAATGCGCAACGCAACCTCCTGGTGCTCGGCTTGACCAAGCCGGAGGATTACCGGTCCCTTCCCGCCAGTGGGAAC
>VFKF01000282.1 GCA_009885705.1 Nitrospira sp.
CATATTTCATGGATCTACCGTGACGAAAAATGTGAGAGAGTCTGGTTGAGCGACTCTCGAAGATCGTCCATCGCAGCCACCGCCTTCGACTGCACCTGCTCCCAGGACGACGCCGTGGCGGAATGAATCTCCTGCGCTTTTTTGCTGGCCAGCTCTTTCTTCTTCTCTAATTCCTCAATCGACTTCTGGATCTCCGCTCTAGCCGACGCCGATGCATGCTCGACTTGTCCGCGCAATTGCGTGATGCGCACCTGCATCTCATCCAGCTCCGTTTGCACCTTGCGTTGAAAGGCATCTTTCTGCTGAACCGTATAGTCCTTCGTGGCCGTCACCGCTTCCTTCGCTTCACGGATCACCGTCTCGCCTGTCACCGGCTTCTCTGCCGCGCCAGCCGAGACAACAACAGGCATGGCAAACAACCAAATGCCCACGATCCCATACAACATTCCAGACACCGTCTGCATCGCCATCGCCTCCATCCTACCGACATCCACCTACGCCTCTGAGTATAACTTCCGACTATCAGAAAGTCACCGTGCAGGCCCCTCTCACGCGACGCGCGAGAGCAGGATGATCTCTCTGGTCTATCTCGTATGCCTGATTGCTCTGGCTCGATACGCCACACACACAATGAATCAGACCAACCAGATCACATGATGCCAGGCGAACGGGAAAAGGAATCATCGGCATCGCGAGGAATCGATCGCGCCCGTACACCCTCTGGCGCTGTTGACTGTATGCAAATCGGTGGAACACGTCTCAACTCAAAACGGCATGGGGCCGTATCGTACGAGCAGGAATCTGACAGGGGCGGGAGAGGATAGAAGGATCGCTCGGGCCGGAAACATAAACTCCTGCGAATCTTCTCTACGCACTGTCCGCCAGGAATCTCGGACAAAGCGACGGGAGTACCCCGGCTAGACGTTAGGATGGAGATGTTCCTGGAATTCGCTCTTTCCTGAACGGGTCTTCAGGAATTGGATGAGCTCGACTCGGAGTGTGCTGTTGAGACGTTGCCGGGCCTCAAGAGGCAAGCGAATAAACTCCACCCCGAACTCATACCCCTTAACCCATTTGATCTTGCCAAGCTCAACAGACAGAGCCTGCGGATGGTTGGGAAGGAGGACACTCACACGCACATCACTGCCGCAAAGGACCTCTCGATCGCTCATGACCGAGCAGCCCATCAGCGACAAGTTGGTCAGGATGCCTTCGGCGACGAATGGGGCTCCGCCGAAAATGACAGGGAAATGGAGCGGGAATCGATGATAGGTCCTGGAATAATGAGGTGGCGCCATCAGACCCTCCGTGATGGCGGATTGTACCGAGGCACAGCGGGTGAGCGATATCCTACCTTTGAGGGGTCGCGTTACAGCTTCGGTCGTCGGGGTTCGACGGGATGGCCCGCCAACCCAGCACCGCACACCAGAGGAAGTAGCAGACGAAGAGAAAGGCAAACCCGCCCAAGAGCCATCCCATGAACGGATGGCTGGTCCATTGAGGCGCATTGACCAGATTGAACGCGGCATTCGCGCTCAACAGTCCCATGCCGAGGGCACAGGCGAACGCAAACCACGGCCGAGCGACCAAATGACAGTGAAAGATCCGGCGATTGTGGGACTGGGCCTTGAGATCGTACCGGCTTGCCTTGATATAGCGATCATCGGATACCATCTCGCTCCCTCCCTTGAGTCACAGCCTTACTCGTTGGTTAGTCTACCAGAGAACGAGAAACACGGCGACCAGCGGCCTTGGCTAAGACAGCTCATCAAGCACAATGACCCCTTACATGCCTCGGATCGCAATAACGCTGGCATTTCGTCATCGGTGATAGGTCAAATTCCTTGAGGTTTATTCCAACCAAGAACATACTGAGATCGGAATGTTGCGCTCGTTCAATCGACTCTCACCAAGGAGCCTCCCGTGAAACCACACCTGCTCAGCCTTCTCGCGATATTCATCCTATCCTTGTCATCGGCCCGTGCTGAAGAAACCCCGACACAACTCCCCTGGCAAGCAGGACCGACCGACGTGACCCTATCGGACCAAGCCACCCTCCGACTCCCCGAAGGCTATCGATTCCTTGGCCCGCAAGACACCCAGAACGTGCTCAAACAGATGGGGAATATCCCATCCGGCTCTGAATTGGGACTGATCGCCTCCGCCCACGACGAAACGTGGTTCGTCGTGGTTCGCTATATCGATGCCGGGTATGTCAAAGACGATGATGCCGCCAACTGGAACGCCGACGAACTCTTTGCGTCCATCAAAGAGGGAACCGAGAGTGACAACAAACAACGCGAAGCACAGGGATTTCCGCCGCTGATTCTCATCGGGTGGGAAGAGAAGCCCCACTACGACGTGCAGGCGCACAAAGTCGTGTGGGCTATTTCGAGCAAGGGGAATGAGGGCGACGGAGTGAATTACAACACGCTGGGATTGGGCCGCTACGGGTATATGAGCATGAACATGGTCGGAGACTTGCGCGACCTCCCGCAATTGAAGCCCCATGCGCAGACGCTGCTCAATAACCTCAACTTCGTCGAAGGGAAACGCTACGCCGACTTCGATAGTGCCACGGACAAGGTGGCGGCTGTCGGACTTGCCGCCCTCATCGCCGGAGCGGCATTCAAATCAGGAATTCTGGCGAAACTCTGGGCCTTCATCATCCCCCTCATCCTCGCCGGAAAAAAATTGCTGATCTTTATCGTCATTGGGATTGGCGCATTTCTACGCTGGCTCAAAAAGAAACCCGCTGAGGCTCCGGCGGTCACGCCACCAGCATCATGAAAACACTGCTTCTCTTATTGACCGCCGGCAAACTCGGGAAAGCGGCGCTGACCGGTGGCACCATGCTCCTGTCCATGGTGGCCTATGCCTTTGTCTTCGGATGGTGGTATGCGGTGGGTTTTGTCCTCCTGATCTTCGGGCATGAGATGGGCCACTACATCGCCGCCAAACAGCGGGGCCTGGATGTGGGGGCGCCCACATTCATTCCGTTCGTCGGCGCCTGGATCCAACTCAAAGATCAGCCGATGAACGTCGAAACAGAAGCCTATATCGGCATGGCCGGCCCGGTCGCCGGCACCATCGCCGCAGGAGCCTGTTACTATGCCGCCGAGTACTGGCACAGCCAACTGCTCCTGGCCCTGGCCTACTCCGGATTCATGCTGAATCTCTTCAATCTGATTCCTCTCTCACCATTGGACGGAGGCCGAATCACGGCAATTATTTCGCCAAAAGTGTGGTGGCTCGGCATCCCCATTTTGATCGGCCTCTTCATCATGAACCATAGTCCCATGCTACTGCTCATTGCGGTTATCGCGGCCCCGCAACTGTGGTCGACGC
>VFKF01000062.1 GCA_009885705.1 Nitrospira sp.
CGATGACCCCTGGTGCGGCGATCTTAGAGTAAATGAAGGCCACCCCACCCACGACGCAATCCCGTTGGAGGCGCGCCACAATACGGTCTTCTGTATCGACCCCGTTCTGGAGGGTCAGGATGACGGTCCGATCGGTCAAGACCGGTTCGATTTGGGTGAGCACCTCATCTAAATCGTAGGCTTTCACGGAGAGGATAATCAGATCCGGCTTCGGGAGATCGCGAGGATCGGATGCTACTTGCGGATGCACGGTGAAGGAGCCCTTGGCACTGCGAATCGTGAGACCATTTTGCTTCACGGCAGCGAGGGTCTTCGGTCTCAGGAGGAAGGACACATTGGGATTACTCTTCGCCAGATGCGCCCCGAAAAACCCGCCCACAGATCCGGCACCGACCATCATGATATTCTTCATCGAAATTCTCCTCTCGCAAGAGACAGTACTATAGCAGGCCTCTGAAGTAGGATAAAATACCTTGCCATGAGCCCAGAAGAACTATCAGAAGCCCGCTCCCGCGTTGCATCTGCACAGGCCATCACAGTCCTGACCGGCGCAGGCATTTCAGCCGATAGCGGCGTGCCTACTTTTCGAGGAGCGGAGGGTTTGTGGCGCAGCTACCACGCAGAAGATCTCGCGACCCCGGAGGCGTTTGAGCGAGACCCGCGGCTGGTCTGGGAATGGTACAACTGGCGACGTGAATTGATTGCCACGAAACAACCGAATCCCGCCCACCTTGCCCTTGCAGAACTTGAACGTCGCAGGCCCGATACATTCTGGCTGATCACGCAAAATGTGGATGGGCTACATCGAACTGCCGGATCACAACGTCTCTCAGAGATTCACGGTAATATCTGGAAGGTTCGTTGCACGGTCTGTGCGGTGATCACAGACAATCACGAGACTCCTCTTCCTCTCCTGCCGATGTGCCGACAATGCGGCAACCTGCTCCGGCCCCATATCGTCTGGTTTGGGGAGTCGCTCTGGGAAGAAGACCTGCGACGCTGCGATGAGGTTCTACGAGACTGCGACCTCTTACTGGTGATTGGCACGTCCGGAGTCGTCTATCCAGCAGCAGGCTTTGCATCAATCGCAAAAGAAACTGGCGCGATGGTCATCGAAATTAATCTTGAAACCACTCCACAATCGGGCCTAGTCGATCTCTCATTACAGGGCCGAGCCAAAGATCTGGTTCCATTACTTCTTTGAGGCCAACACCAGGGGAAGAAGCTCTTCCAACGTTCGAATGACGTGTCCGCCAGCCGGCTGAGCGCGGCCGGTGCGATCCAGCAACACACCGGTCAACCCGGCCTTCGTCGCACCCTCCTGATCGTCCCGGATACTGTCACCGACATGTATCGCTTCGTCCGGATCGATGGCATGTTTCTCCAAAGCAATTTCGAAAATCTTTGCCGCCGGCTTCGCGGCTCTTGAGAGGCTCGCAATCGTCACCGTATCGAAGAGCCGGTCGATGCCCAGTCCCCGTATCACCGGAAAGAGCCGGGAGTCGAAATTCGACACGATCCCCAGCTCGAACCCCTCTTCACGCAACCTCGTCAACACGGCATGGGTTTCAGGGAACAGCGTCCAGGAACGAGGATCTTCAAACAGCTGAAAGACCTCTTCGAAGAATTCATCGAATCGCTCGAACATCCCCACGCGATAAAACACGTTGTGGACGATGTCGAACCACCAGAGTCGCTCGCATTGCTTCAACTTGAGGGGGTCCGTGACGGCAAAAATCGGCGGCGCGGCATCATGAAAGGCACGCTGAAAAGCTTGTCCAATCAAAGCCAGAGAGTCGGGTTTCTGCCGAAACCCATACTGCAGCGCATGCTGCAAGTAGATGTCCGCCACCGAACCGTTAATATGAAAGAGTGTCTCGGCTGCATCAAAAAAAATGACGTGGATTGGAGTCTTCATGGGTGATACAGGTCCTCTTCCTGTCGAATTGGAATCAGTCCAAACATTCGAAGTCGCAACAGTCACCGATCATGCGATTTCTTGACAAAGAATACCCCCACTGCTAGCTTCGAGATAGTTCAATAACATTGGAGGGTTAGGTGGCTTCTACCATCTTTATCGTCGACAGTAGCCCCGCTGTCCGTCGGTTGGTCGAGCAGATTTCTACGCCGGAAGGCTGTGATGTCGTGGGCTTCCAGGACGCCCCCACCGCCTTAGAAGCGGCACGCCGAATGAGCCCCCATCTCATCATTGCCGACTATCATTTAGAGAACATGACCTTTTCGGGATTCTGCAAGGAAATCTACAAGCTGGATAACCTGGCAGAAACCTCTATTGTCTCCCTGATCAGCCCGTCTGACCGCGTCGATGAAACCCACTTACGTTCGCTGGGCGTGAAGCTGTTCCTCAAGAAACCCTTTCAGTCAGAAGACCTCATCGAAGTGATCAAGGATCTTGAAAAACAGCAGGCAACCAGGACGAATGGAACAAAGAAGAAATCTCGTTCCTGGCCGCCGGTCTCAAGCGCGACAGACTCGGATGATGAGGACGAATTCATCGACGACAGCGCGACCGAAGAAGAAGAGGAACAGGCCATCGCACCCCACACTCAACCGAAAGAACCCCCTGTGACTACAACCACTGCCGCGCAGGTTTCGACACCAGAACCTGAAGAGGCGATGAAGGGCCTCTTCGGTCAACTGCTTCAGTCCATGTCAGAACGAACGGAAAAAAACATTGCCGACCTGCTTCCCCAGATGGTGGGGAAAGATCTGGCCACCCTCGTGGCCAAGGCCGTGGAAACAGAGGTCCAGCGCAACATGGGCGCGGCGCTCACGGAAGCGCGGCTGACCGGAGTGATTGAACCCCTGCTCATCACGGCACTCCCGAAAGTCCTCTCACGAGAAATGACTCTGCTCGAACCCATCATTCGACAAAGCATTTTCGATATCGCGAGCCCGCTGATCAAGGAACGTATCGATCAACTCGTTCGGGAACAAACTAATACCGTGCACACGCTACTGCCCGATATGGTTCGAGAACAACTCGGATCGATCGAGGAACTCGTGAAAGAAGAGATCCAACAGGCTGCCGCCAAGCAAACGGCTGGAATAGTCGACGCCCTCGTGCGGACAATGGCTCGAGAGCAGGTGGAAGAGGCTGTTCAGCGTCTGGTCCCCGACCTGGCTGAAGAGCAGATCAAAGCAGAGATCACACGTCTCACACAAGCCGTATAGAACCTTCTCCCCCCCCCGGTCCGACTTAGCCCTTCTTGATCTTCTTGCCTCGTTTGGCGTTTGCCAAGGCCTTCACGCGCGCCATGCTCTTCAGATGCTTCTTTCTTGTCTTGCGGTCTTTTTCACGGCCAGTGGCCATAGTCTCTCCAAATCGTCAAAAGTGGAAGCGGAACGAATCCCTCGCCCTCGCCTTGTGCGAGTCTGTATAACATACGGCTCGGCACCCCTCAAGCTATCAGTGCATCCATCATTCCTTGAGAGGGCACCGTTCACATGGTAAGATGCGCCTCATTTTACGCAGAATGCTGAAAAAGTCCGCCAGCAATGGAGAGATCGTCGCTCGTATCTCGTGAAGCGTCTCTCGTTTTTTGGCAGGAACCGATAACTGACAATTTTAGTCGCGAGAGACGAGCGACGCTTCACGAACGACGGGCGAAGACTGAATGAGCACCCCCCAACTCGACAAAATTTATGATCCCAAGGCGGTCGAAGCGCGCTGGTATGAGATCTGGACCAAACAAGGCTATTTCCACGCCTCGCCAGCCCATCCGGGACAGCCCTACTCCATCGTCATTCCACCACCCAATGTCACCGGCTCGCTCCACGTCGGCCATGCCCTGAATCACTCCATACAAGACATCCTGGTACGCTGGCGGCGAATGCAAGGCCGTAATGTGCTCTGGCTGCCCGGCACCGACCATGCCGGCATTGCCACGCAAAATGTCGTGGAAAAACAACTCATGGCCGAAGGCGCTTCGAGGGAATCTCTGGGGCGAGAACGCTTCATCGAGCGAGTCTGGCAATGGAAAGCCACCTCCGGGGATACCATTATCCGTCAACAAAAACGGCTGGGTGAGTCCTGTGACTGGGAGCGCCTTCGTTTTACGATGGACGAAGGACTCTCGAAAGCCGTGCTAGAAGTCTTCGTCCGGCTACATCAAGAAGGACTGATCTATCGGGGAGAACGGCTGATCAACTGGTGCCCCCGCTGCCTGACTGCCCTCTCCGACATCGAAGTCGAGCACGAAGATATCAAAGGCAAACTGTATTCGATTGAATATCCCCTGGAACAGGACCCGGCGATTCGTCTCACCGTCGCTACAACCAGACCCGAAACCCTGTTCGGCGACACCGCCGTGGCGGTGCATCCTGAAGATCCACGATACAATCGTCTAATCGGGCTACGAGTCCGGCTCCCCCTCACCAATCGAACCATTCCTATCGTCGGCGATGCGATCCTCGTCGACCGCGAGTTCGGCACCGGGGC
>VFKF01000214.1 GCA_009885705.1 Nitrospira sp.
CGGTGCCGAAAAAGTAGCCATGCCCTTGCGAAAAGTTGGCGCTGTCGTAATGATCCTGGCCTTGGATATCGACCAAGAGACCCCAGCCGCCGGCGAGGTTGTACGGTTGCCATTCCACTTTCTTCGTCAGAATCCGTTGTCCCGCTCCAGTTCCTAGTCCGAAGCAGTCGAACTGATAAAGCGGATCGCCAGGTTTTCCCGTCGGGGCATCTTGGGCATTGTAGGCGCTGGGATAGAAGCCGCCGCATTGATAATGGTCGTCGCCGGTGACGTCGATGACGGCGCCGACACCCAAGGGACCGCCGAATCCGATGGCGAAGCCATGGCTGGTATACCGGTCGTTCCCTGCGGCATCGAGCAAGAGACCGAGGCCCCCAATGGCTGCGCCCTGGGTCAGGCGATTGCCCATGTAGACATCGTTGCCCTTCGCGTCGAACAGGATCCCGAGGCCTCCGAACCCTGCGCCTCCCGATCCCATGTCGAGCTGGTAGACATCGTCGCCGGCATGATCGATCAATAGGCCCACCCCCAGCCTGCCGGTGGCCAGTCCGAGCGGAGCCCCGTCATAGGTGTCGTCTCCCTTGAGGTCGATGACGACGGCATTGCCCTGGTCTTCGTCTGTCGATGAGGCAATCATGCCTCGATAGAGATCGTTGCCGCCCACATCGATAATCAGGCCGAACCCCTTGCCCAACTCATAGGTATTGGGTCCCGGGCCGCCAATGACGATCAGACCATAGGATGTTTCCTGAACGAACAGCACATCGCCTGTCACGCCCTGCGGAGCGGAGGACGCGGGGAGGGGCGTCGTCCAGGCTGCGGCGACCTGGTGCAGCCAGCGCTCATTGGCCAGGCGAGCGAGGACTTGGGCCGCGGCAATGAGACTGGCATAGTCCACCTGCTCCTCAAGCAGTTCGGTAAACCGGAGATCGGCTTTGATCCGAGCGCCTGTTTGCTCCGATAGACTCGAAATCTGCGGTATATAGTGCTTCGCCATCGACGCGGCATGCAGAAACAGGAAGTGCCGTTCTGCCTCGGTGAGATTCGTCAGCGCTTTATCTCGATGGAGCGAGGCTTGCTCCAAGCTGTCGGCCATGAAGGCCAGGAGATCTCGTCGTGCGGAGCTGGTTGGCAGAGGGACAGGCTTGTAGAACGTGGAGGTGCGATCCATGCCGGCTTCTAACAGGTCGAGGAGGGCTGGAAGATTGACGGACCCGCCTTCAGCCATTTCCGCCAATAAGAGCCCTTGATGTTCCAGGTCGGTGAGACCGTCCCAGGGCTGTTGCAATGCCTTGAGCGCCAGACGGCGTTTGAATTTCGCCGGGATTTTTTCGACTGCTTCATGCGCGGCGATCAGGTCTCGATGATGGGATCCCGTCAGTTGCTCGAAGTCCTTGCGTACGGTCGGCGCCAGCCGATCGAGGGCCGAGTTACGCATGTGGCTGGTGGGCGTGGCGGCGGAAGGTCCTGGCATTGCGCTGCACCCAGGCAGCCAGAGGAGGAGGGGCAGACTTATGAGCAGCCGCAGGTATTGTGTCATCGTTTCTGTCTCCAGCAGGGGAGAGGGATTATGTGTGGTGATCGGGTAATGGGCTGGTTTTGCGCATCGATCCCGACACAATCTGAAACTCATAGAGACGACATTCCAGCGGACCGTTGAAGAGCGGAATGCGCTTCGACGGTGCGAGGCCGATTAACTTCGGGACGCGCAAATCGCCGGTAAAGATATAGGCGCGCCATCCGTTAAAGCGCTGTTTCAACCAATCGCCCAGCTTGGGATAGA
>VFKF01000224.1 GCA_009885705.1 Nitrospira sp.
CTCTCCGCTTGCTGCGGCCTTGCTGGACGGCCTTTCTGAACAGCCTGCGACGACTTCTGCCAGCGTCTGCAACTGTTTGGCATCTATATTTCTGCAGTGGTGCAGTAGTTTGGCAACAACCCGCTAGTGGAAAGGCAAGAACGAAAGGCGTCGTGCATGACGGTCGAGATAGACATATTGGCTGGTGGACCAGGAGGAAGGAAAGGCGGCCGCTCGGCGAAACCATCGCGCTACGCGATCGAACAAAACGTGCTTGATAGCTTGGTGTATCGTGGCATGATCAGCCTTTCTGATCTGACCGCTGCGGTCGCTGAATCGTCCGATGGTACGGTTGATCTCGAACTTATTCTCCTGGACCGCTACGGCGTTCCGAAAGAGGCACTCGGGTCTGCGCTAAGCGATTTCTATCAATGCCCCTACCTGCCGTATGACGAACGAACAGTCATCGATGCCGACTTGTTGAAAACACTCAATCTCGACTATCTCAAGAAGAACGGCTGGCTGCCCATCGCGCGGCGTGGTTCATTAATAGATGTACTCACCAGCGATCCGCACGATCTCGACAAGGGGTGGGATGTGCGGCGCGCATTTCCTGGAATGACCATTCGCTACGCGGTCGGGTTGCGTCGGGACATCGAGCAATTTCTTCATCTTGCAACGGGGCAGGGACCGAGAGGCTCGATCGGCGCCATTCTCGGTGAATTGGTTCATGAAATCCATCGTGAGGCTGCCATCAATCCCGTCTCCGGTGGGATCGACGAGAACGACTCAGCTATTGTGCGGTTGACCAACCAAGTCATCGCTGAAGCCGACCGCTTGGGCGCGTCGGATATTCACATCGAGCCGTACGCAGATCGTAAAGACATGGCGGTGCGTTTGCGCGTCGACGGCACCTGTTTCACCTATATGGGAATTCCTGCGGCCTATCGGCGCGCGGTCGTGTCACGCATCAAGGTCATGGCCAATCTCGACATTGCCGAACGGCGCAAACCCCAAGACGGCAAGATCCGGTACCGGTTGGCGAAGGATCGGGAGATTGAATTGCGCGTCGCAACTCTCCCCACTGCAGGACAAGACGAAGATGTCGTGCTGCGGCTTCTGACGGCTAAACAGCCGATGCCGCTTGAGGCCATGGAGTTTGCTCCTGCCACCTTGCAGGCCATTCAAGCCATCGCAGAGAAACCGCACGGGATCATCCTCTGTGTCGGACCAACCGGGTCCGGCAAAACGACCACGTTGCACGCGATTCTCAAACACATCAATACCGACGAACGAAAGATTTGGACGGCTGAGGACCCTATCGAAATTACCCAGGATGGTCTCCGCCAAGTTCAAGTCCATCCGAAGATCGATCTCACCTTCGCGGCCGCGATGCGGGCATTTCTGCGTGCCGACCCCGACGTCATCATGATCGGCGAGATGCGTGACAAGGAAACGGCCGACATTGCCATAGAGGCGTCGCTCACGGGTCATTTGGTGCTGAGCACCCTCCATACGAACAGTGCGGTTGAAACGGTGACTCGTTTGTTGGATCTCGGATGTGATTCCTTCAACTTTGCCGACGCTATACTGGGGGTGCTCGCTCAGCGCCTATGCAAACGAATTTGCACCCAGTGCAAAGAGGCTTACCATCCGACGCAACAGGAATACGACGAGTTGATCCAAGGCTACGGAGAAAGCGCGTGGGCCCAAGAGGGCGTGGCGGATGTCTCGTCGATGACGCTGTATCGTGGAAGAGGGTGCGACGGCTGCAACAGAACCGGATTCAAAGGCCGTGTTCCACTCCACGAGCTCTTGGTTGGCTCGGAAGAGATAAAGAACCGTATCCAGTCTAAGTCTCGTACCACCGAGATGCTGAGCGTGGCGATACGGGAGGGTATGATCACCTTGGTTCAGGACGGCATTTGGAAAGTACTTAAAGGCGAGACAACGCATCGGCAAGTCCGCTGTGTAGCAATGAAGTAAGTGCGCTGATCGTTTTGTTCCGGCACGTGAGGGAGGGATGTCAAGGATGAAAGGTCTTTACGCGTAGGCCGGTTGCTTGGCAGCTACGCGGATCGTATACCCCGATAGGGGAAATTCTCAGTCAGCTGGAGGTAATTCGATGAGTAAGAAATAGCGTTATCACAGCCGAACATGTCCAGAAGTATGTCTTCATAGGATTTTTACTACGCTCGTCCATCGTTCTTAACTTTCGTCGCCACCTCTCCAGCGGTCCCTTGTAAAACCATCAAAATCTCCGTTCATTTCCGAGAGAATGGAGCGCAATTTTCGTCGTATTTACATTGGCTGGTTACAGCATGAGCAGGAACCGGACCAGGCTAAGTGCTTGGAAAGCCTAGACGGCATATGCTTTGCTCATCGACAGCAGCAGCAGGTAGTGGATTATTTTCTCTCATTCGCAACTGGATCGATATCGAAAAGTATCTGCGAAGGGGGAACAACAAACGGAGGCTTGAGATGAACGCGACGAATAATCACCTTCATTCCCGGCGAGCAGCCAGCGGGATCACCATGTTTCGTGGGGCTGTAATGGCGGGGCTGTTGCTAGGTACCGTTCTGACGGCCCTTCCCTCTGCTACGTTCGCTCTCGGACGGGATGGAAACGGAAGGGATGACGAAGGTAGGCACAGTCTGGTTCAGCACCCAGACAGTGTCAGGAGTCTCCTCTCGACACAGCAAACAGAGATTAATGCCCTCAAAACCCAAGTCAGCCAGCTGACAGCAACCACCGCGTCGTTACAAGCTGCGCTGAAAGCTGCGCAGGCCGACTTTGCTATGGTTGCTACGCTGCAGGCGCGTATCTATGCGCTTGAAACAAAACCAGTCAGCGGTGTTCCGAATCTTGAGAAGTACGTGACGATTGATACTAACCCGATCAATGGTGTGACAGGACCTCATATCCTGATTACCGGAGCCAATGTTCATGTCCGCAGCGGCTCCGGGTTCACCGATGATAATATTTCTGGCGGCGGAGTCCTTGCCGGTCTTGGGAATCTTATTATCGGCTATAACGAAAACTCCACTGGCCAAACAAGAACTGGTTCGCACAACTTGGTCGGAGGTAGCTTCAATACCTTCAGCTCGGTTGGTGGCATGGTGTTTGGTCTTCGGAACACGCTCAGCGGCCAATATGCAGCCATCGTCAGCGGTGATTCCAATACCGCGAGCGGGATGAATGCAAGCGTGCTCGCTGGGAACTTAAATACGGCCAGTGGTCTTCGTGCAACCGTGTATGGCGGTTTAAGTAATATGGCGGTAAATATGAACTCGTACTCGCCGATTCAAGGAGCAAGGCCGGGACCATCGGGGAATTAAATTACTGCCTAAATGTATCGCCTGGATTCCCGACAGCGGGGATCCGGGCCTTGTTAAGAGAGGTGCAAGTGGAATTAGGTGGCGATCCTTTTCCAGGCAGTGATTCATTGCTACTCTTTCTACCGACATATACGTCACTCGGGCATGCGCGAATGGGTGTAGTTATGGCGCATTAAGACGCTGGAACGTCGGCTTCGGAGTCTGTTCCGCATCGCTTCTTCCCCTCTGATTATGTCCGACTGTCAGATGCCCCTCTATCGTTCTCCTCACGCTCTGTGCCGTTCATATTTTGGAGGCCATCACGGCACAGCCTGTTCATGTCGGAACGGTGCATGCGAGCAGAATGATAGATTGCCTGCTTAGCGAACCAGCACCCAGCGGCAATGTGAGTTGGTGGCCTTGACCGCGAACAACATCCCCCTCAGGTCTCTGCCTAAGTGGTGGACATAAACTGTACAGGCCTTAGGCCGAAAATTGTCGTTCGATCTTGCGAAAAATGGCCGAATCTTGCCTCTTCTGCGGGATCGACAGACTGTAAAGTCAATATGTTCCGTGAGTTGAAGGGTGGGATTCAGGCGGCATGCCACTTGCGTCGTCTTTGCGGCAACTATGTGTATATTTTCCACCATAAAGAAAATCAAGCGCCAACAGATAAGCTTGGGAAGCTCTGAGACGGGCTTCACGCTTATCGAGATGCTGATCGTTGTGGCCATTATGGGCATTGCCGGGCTCATTGCCCTCCCAAACTATTTGGTGTGGCAGTCTCGCTCAGAGTTAAGGCAGGCGGTCTCTGAGGTACAGAATCAGTTACTCCTGGCTCGCATGGCAGCCTTAAGCAGAAATACTCCTGTGACGGTGGCCATCAGCATCGTCAACGGAGC
>VFKF01000338.1 GCA_009885705.1 Nitrospira sp.
ACCGGATCTTTGTCGAGATAGAGCCGCTGGTCTTTTTCAATCGTGAGGACCGTGCGCATTTCCGGCTTGATCGTATTCGTGGCAGAGGTCGGCAGCTTGATGTCCATCCCTCGATACAACATCGGCGCCGTGATCATAAAAATCACCAGCAGGACGAGGACCACGTCGACGAGAGGAACCACATTGATTTCGGCCAGAAACCGGCGGTGCCGAGACTCAAGGGTCATCCTTGAGCTCCGACGGGAGCAGGTTTTGGCTTATTGGATGCAGCAGTCGCGAGGGAGGCCAGAAGCTCGATGGTCACGGAATCCAGCCGGAACGCCGTATTGCGAATCCGGATGAGAAAGTAGTTATAGGCGATGACGGCGGGAATGGCGGTGAACAGGCCGGCTGCCGTTGCGACGAGAGCCTCCGCCACACCCGGAGCGACAGCCGAAATACTGGCGGTTCCTTGCGTGCCGATCTCACGAAACGCGTCGATGATGCCCATCACGGTCCCGAGGAGTCCGACAAATGGCGTAATATTTCCCGTCGTGGCGAGAAAGGGAAGGTACGTCTCAAGCCGCGAGAGCTGGCGTTGCCCGAGATGGGCCGCCGTCCGCTCGATCACATGCTGATCGACCGGTCCCGCGCTGGAGCCGTTCCGG
This sequence comes from Nitrospira sp., assembly GCA_009885705.1. Taxonomy (GTDB): domain Bacteria; phylum Nitrospirota; class Nitrospiria; order Nitrospirales; family Nitrospiraceae; genus Palsa-1315. The sequence continues at coordinate 648 of VFKF01000338.1, forward strand.
CCCTCGGCTCGCCAAGACCCCGCACGCTCCATTACCCCTTCGAACACGGCGGCACTGGGACTCCCCTCGATCCGCCGGACTTGCCGATACAACTCATCGAGGTCGTGTGTTTTGGCTAAGAGCGCAAGAAACCGTCGATCCTCTCGATCGGCTACGCGGAACGCTCGCCATTTGGAGAAAATTACGGCCCAGGAGATGACGGAGAATACAAACAGGAGCAAGAGGACGATTTTCGACACCGAACCAAGCGAGCCGGCTAGTCCGGATAGACCTGTCTGAAACATGCAGCGATAACCTTTCCCGACTCTAGGAAGTACTCACCCTCCTGCCTACGAAGTCCACACCACACACTCACCGGGGAAAATTGGCGGGGCCGACGGGATTTGAACCCGCGACCTCCAGATTGACAATCTGGCGTCCTAACCAGCTGAACGACGGCCCCTCGAAACTCAACGTATAGCGGAAGATGTAAATGACAAGACGATATCTAGCGGTTGGTCCCGTCTGAAGTTCTTATTGCTTCGTATCGTATCTATCCTGTCCCCTTAACCCAGCAATTCCCTGGTAGGCGGAACAGGGATCGAACCTGCGACATCCACCGTGTAAAGGTGGCGCTCTGCCAACTGAGCTATCCGCCCGATTTTCTTAACAAGCTGGGCGGGATGCTACCAAGTCCACCTCCCCATGTCAACCGAATCTCGCACTCTTCTTGCATTTTTTAGCCATCGCCTACTCCGCACACATGAATCGGGGCTTCTTCGGTTATGTTTTCTGTCCCGGCCGACGGCCCGTCCTGGGAAAACACGTGTCATGCACCCGCTTCAGACGTCCCCGCTCGACATGGGTATAAATCTGCGTGGTCACAATATTGGCATGGCCGAGCATCACCTGCACAGCGCGAAGGTCGGCCCCGCCTTCGAGCAGATGTGTGGCAAACGAATGCCGCAACATGTGCGGTGAAATCACCTGTGTGATCCCGGCTCGCTGCGCACGCCCTCGCAATAGTTTCCAAAATCCTTGCCGCGTCAGCGGACCGCCACGCCGTGAGACAAACAGATACCGCGAGGTCCGTTGTTTGAGAAACTCCGGCCGCGCTGCGGACACATACTCCTGCAACAGTTGCCTGGCCCCTTCGCCCATCGGCACCAAGCGCTGCTTCGCCCCCTTGCCCGTGACCCGGAGATAGCCAACATCAAGATTCACCTGGGCGACTTCAGCCGTCACCAATTCAGACACACGCAGCCCCGTCGCATAGAGCAACTCCACCATGGCACGATCACGCCGGTCTTCAAGCGTAGGGATTGCGACCAGATCCAGTAAAGCGGTGACATCCTGCTGCGACAATGTTTTGGGCAGTCGAACGCCGCGAGTGATCGCGGGCAGACTGATGGCAGGGCCTTCCTCAATCATTCGCTCCTGCATCAGGAACCGGAACCATCCGCGGATGGCCGACAGGCAGCGGACGGAGGAGGCACGAGACAACCGGGCCTCCTGTAACGAATGAAGAAACCCCGTCAACATCGCCGGCGTGAGCGGGTGAAGCAACACGGCGCCGGTGCGATGCGCATAGGCATGGAACTTACTCAGATCGCGTCGGTAGGCTTCGATCGTGTTGACAGAGAGACCACCTTCCACTCGAAGATGGCGCAAGTATCGCTCGACCAGCGGGTCTAACATCATCGGTTCGATGATAGCCAATCACTCTCATGAACACAACGAGCCATACGGGACTTTCCTTGACACCCCCACAAGGTTTCCGATAGTAGTCACCTGTGCACCACAAGTCCGTTACCCCCTCTAGGAGCCCATGGCCCGCCCGTTGATCGCGACGCCCTCACAACGCCTCTCTCCCCTCTTGGCATCCCGGGGCCTGGCACTCAGTCTTGCCTGCCTCCTGTTCTGTCCAATGGGGCTCGCACTCAGCCCTGCGGTCTATGCGCAAACGGGAACGCCGGCCACGGCGAGCCATCCGACCTTGAACCAGGCGAAACGCCTGATCGACACAGAACGGGCGGAGGAAGCCATCACCCTCCTTCGCCGTTTCCTGACGACCTCTCCGAAACCCGATTTACTCGACGATACCTATCTCCTGCTCGGCGCAGCCCTCTACGGGTCGCAGCAATATGGTGAGGCCCTCAAATACTTGCAGCAACTGCAGGCCGAGTTTCCTGAGTCCGAGGTCTCAGACCGCGGCAAGATCATGCAGGCCCGTACCCATGCGGCGATGGGCAACCTCGACCTGGCACTCCCCATTCTGACCAGTCTCCGCACCCTCTCGAAAGATGACGTCACCAGACGCGAAGCCCTGCGCCTGAGTGGGGATTTCTACGCGCAAAAAAAGGACACCATCCACGCCATCCAGGCCTGGCTCGATGAAATGGCATTGGGCACCGAGGACCAAGCGGAAGACACAAGGACCCGTATCCGCGAGTTCGTCAACGAGACAACGGATCGCAAACCTCTCGATCGAATCCGGGAAACCTTCCCTCGCAGCTTTCCCGGCGACCTCGCCTCGCTCCGCCTCATCGAGGTCTATGTCGGCCGGGGCGAAGAACACCAGGCCGTCCGGCAAATCCAGCAATTTCTCTCAAGCTTTCCAACGCACCCGCAGGCAGCCGGCACGTCCGAACTGCTCACGACACTCCAAGCCAAATTCATGTCCCATCAGTTCTTCATCGCCTCAGTGTTGCCGCTCTCGGGAAAACTCGCTCCCTTTGCCACCGAAACGCTCAACGGCATTCAGCTGGCCATGGAGGCACATAAAGACAAGGCCGGCGTCCCTTCCATCGGTCTCATCGTCAAGGATTCTGAATCGGATCGAGCGTCGTTCTTAGACGATTTCTCCGGACTCCTGAGCAACAATCGCCTCCTCGCCGTCATCGGCCCGCTCTTATCCAAACATTTGCCGGTGATGGCTGAACTGGCCGGACGAGCCCATACCCCATTGATCACGCCGACCGCGACCGTCCCCAACGTTAGACGGCTCGGCCCCTATGTCTTCAGCACCTCGCTCACCTATCAACTCCAAGCGAAACGCATTGCGACCTATGCCATCGGGGAACAGGGCTTCCGGCGGTTCTGCATCCTGCATCCCGATACAGCCTACGGCCGCGAATTGGCCAGGCTGTTCGCCCAAGAGGTGCGGCAGCACGAAGGAGAAGTGATCGCCATCGAATCCTACAAAGAGGGCGAAGCCGACGTGAGTGCGCAGCTCAAGCACATGAAAGCCGAAGATCTCAAACGCTATGGGTTAGCCGTGCCGGTCGATCAAACTAAGTTGACCGGAAAACCGACCAAGATGGACAGGAAGATTCTCTACACGCCGGGCTTCGATGCGGTCTTTATTCCGGGCCGCGCCGCCGACGCCGGTCTCATCGCGGCCCAGCTTAATTTTCACGATATGAAAGTGCCCTTCCTAGGCACCAATGGATGGAACTCGCCGGACTTCGCCCGCACGGCCGATTCATCGATCGACGGAGCCGTGTTCGTCGACGGCTTCTTTGTGGATAGCCCCAACTCCGGGGTACAGGATTTCGTCGAACGATACAAGAAACGATTTCAAACCAGCCCAACCCTCTTCGCCGTCCAGGGCTACGATGCCGCAAAACTTGTGATCGATGCCATCCGAAAAGGCGCGACCTCCGGCGAAGCCGTCCGCGACCAGCTTCTGACCCAACCGGACCTCGCCGCCCTCACGGGACCGGCAGCCTTTGGACCGGACGGAACTTTAAATCGTCCGCTCTTCCTCATGCAGATCAAACGAGGCAAGTTTCAGCAAGTCAACTGAGAAGGGCCAGCCGGATGAATTCACTGCCGCAGATCCTGCACACGATTTCCTACATGGCACTCCCGCTCCTCTTCGCCATGGTCTTGCACGAGTATGCCCATGGGTGGGTCGCCGATCGATGCGGAGATTCCACCGCCAAACTCCAAGGCCGGCTCACGATGAACCCGCTGGCCCATATCGACCCATTCGGCACCATCATCCTGCCGCTGATCTGCCTGGTCTTGCCCGGTGGATTTTTTCTCGGCTGGGCCAAACCGGTCCCGATCGATCCTCGCAACATGCATCAACCACGTCGCGACATGGCACTGGTCGCAGCCGCAGGCCCAGCCATGAATCTCGCACTGGCCATTGGAAGCGCACTCCTCTTTGCCCTGCTCCTGGCCATTGAGCCTACGGTGGGAAACTACTGGTCCTCGTCAGGATCGCAGGACACCGCCGCACCGCAAACCTGGCAAGCCATGTTTCTACTGCCTATCGCCGTGATGGCGATCTACTCCGTCTTGATTAACGTGCTCTTGATGCTCTTCAACTTGCTGCCGCTGCCGCCATTGGATGGCGGAAGGATTCTCACGAGCCTGCTACCGCCCACTGCGGCGATGGCCCTCATGCGAGTGGAGCCCTATGGCATGTTCGTCCTGATGGGATTGATCATCTTAGATCCACAAATCCACCTGATCCATACCGTCACCGGCACCTTGACGCACAGTCTGTCCAACACGATCCTCTCCACCGCCATCGGTCTCGGCACAGGAAATACACCATGACCTCACCAAAGAAACGAGTCCTCAGCGGCATGCAGCCGAGCGGGCTGCTCCATCTCGGCAACTATCTCGGCGCGTTGGAGAACTGGAAAGGCCTTCAGAACGACTACCAATGCTACTTCTTCGTCGCGGACTGGCATGCCCTCTCGTCGAACTATGCCGATACCAGCCGCATCCGTGAATTCGTCCGGGAGTTATTGATCGACTGGCTGGCCGCGGGCATCGACCCCGCGAAAGCGACGGTCTTCGTGCAATCGCGGATCCCGGAGCATGCCGTCTTACATCTCTTGCTCTCGATGATGACGCCTGTCTCCTGGCTGGAGCGGAACCCGACCTATAAGGAAAAACAGGAAGAGATCAAAGATCGCGACATGACCACCTACGGGTTCCTCGGCTATCCGGTCCTGCAAGCCGCGGATATTCTCCTCTACAAGCCGGATTTCGTGCCGGTAGGGAAAGACCAACTCCCGCATTTAGAGCTCACCAGAGAACTGGCTCGCCGGTTCAATAGCCTCTACAAGCCGGTGTTCCCAGAGCCCATGGAACAACTGACCAAGTATCCGAAAGTGCTCGGCACGGATGGCCGGAAGATGAGCAAAAGCTACGGCAACACGATCAACCTCTCCGACGCCGAGCCGGTCGTGCGCCAAAAACTCAAGACGATGGTCACCGATCCCGCTCGTGTCCGGCGCCATGACCCCGGAAATCCTGACCTCTGCCCCGTGTATGATTTTCACAAAATATTTTCATTGCCGATGATTCAGGAGCAGATTAATACGGAATGCCGGACCGCTGCCATCGGCTGCATCGACTGCAAGAAACTTGTGGCCGATCGAGTCGTGGAGCGCATGACGCCGATGTGGGACGCGCGGGCGGTCCTGAGCAAAGATCCCGCATACCTGAACGACATCGTGACAGAGGGCAGCCGCAAAGCCGGCGAAGTCGCCAAAGCAACCCTCCACGACGTGAATGACGCGATGAACATTTCAATGGGGTGAACGATGCGGCACGGCAAACGGTGGCAAGGTGGGCTGGTCCTCTGCGCCCTCGTCGGAGGGCTCTCGGGCTGCGGAACCTGGATGCATTCAGACAAACAGTCCGTCACGATTTTTACCAACCCGCCGGAAACCGCCGTCGTCATTGACGACTATCTGCACCTCACGGCCCCAGGCACCGTCACCCTCAGCCGCAAAGGCAACCACCTCGCGCAGGTCGTCAAGGACGGCTATGAACCAACCTCCTTCAAAATCGATCGCACCTGGTCCTGGTGGGTCCTCGGAGATATTTTCGGCTGCTTCATTCTTTTCTCACCTATCTGCATCACGAACGACATCGACCAGGGCGGCTACTATACCTTCGACGACAAGATCTATCAGACGCTCGAACGCCGCGGAGAATCTGCGCCATCCACATCGAAATAGCCGACCGAGCTAGCCGAGTCTCTGCGCAAGGAGATTCAGCCACCGTCCCTTACGCTCTCGGTTGGTCACCACCCTCAATTCAAGGATTTCCCATCCGGCGCGCCGAACTGCGCGAGCGAGTTCGTCCTTTTTCCAGCGAGCGAAATAGCGCCCGGGAACCCATCCGTCCGTCACGATGCCGCTCTTTACTCCATAGGTCACCGTCGCGGCCATGAAGCCGCCGGGACGAACAAGCCCATACAGATCGATCAGGATCCGACGTGCAACCGGTTTCGGGAGATGCATCAGCGACGCGGCAGCCCATAGGCCGTCGAACGACATGGCTTGAAATGGGAGCTGGCGGAGATCGGCCAGGACCAACGGCACCGAAGGATCTCGGCGGCGCCCCGCTGTGAGCAACGCCTTGGTACGATCCAACCCAACAACACGATACCCGCGCCGGCAAAGATCGCTCGTGTCCTGCCCGCCTCCACAACCGAGATCCAGCAATCTCGCATCGACGGGGAGATGCCTGAGCCATTCGGTCAGTAACGGAGGGCGGCGAAGCCTTCGCTTGCTCCAACGAGCCAGACAATCGGCAGAGGACCGTTCATAGGCGGCGATCGTCTGCAAGACCAGATGCGTTGTGTTATCGTGAGGCGAGCTGTGAAGAGCCATTTATATCGCGAGGGAACATACGATGACTGCATTGCTGTTGGCTGTGATGCTCCTGGGAGTAAGTTGGGGCAGCGCATGGGCTGTCGACCCGCCCTGCGATAAGTATCCTGCGACCAAGCAGGCCAAATGTGCAACGGTCTGGAAAGAGCTGAACCAGGAGGACGGCCCCTCGATCTCGCAGTTTGGACTGGCCCAACTGAAGCGGCGCGAGGAAGGCAAAATCAACGCGCAACAGCACCTCGCGGAGAACATGACCTTCATCAAACAGTCCACCGAAAAACGCCTCGAACGGCTCCGCGTCAGAATGGAAAAAGAATAGTTCCTCTTAAGTCTCTCGCCTTCGGCGAGCCGCAGATGCGGTCCAAGAAGACAAACTCTCCCGTAGAACGCTCAAAAATCCTGTCCAGCGAGACCACAGGTGAATCGAAACCGGAGGCGTACCCTCAGGGGTACGTTGAGGATTTCGATGAACCGAGAACGAAGCTGGCAGGCTTTTTCAGCGTTCTACTAAAGACGGAAAAACTGATTCGTCTCCTTCT
>VFKF01000114.1 GCA_009885705.1 Nitrospira sp.
AACGTTTCAATCATGCCAAAGACCATCGCTTTCTCAAGGGCCTCAACCGTCTGCACCACTTGAGGAACGGTGGGAACAAAACTCAAATACATGCCGCCGGGACGAAGGACCTGCGCGGCATGCGGGACCACCTGCCAGGGCTCAGGAAGGTCGAGAACGAGACGATCGAATGGCAAGCCATCGTCGAGCAAGCTGATTCCCTCATACACGTTCCGGCGAAGCGAGATGAGGTTGGGCATCGGACCCATGTACCGTTCGATGTTCGTCATCGCCGTTTTCGCGAAATCCTCGCGGGCTTCGTACGTCACGACGATGCCCCGCGGACCCACGGCGCGCAAGAGGGCCATCGTCAAGGCCCCTGAACCAGTCCCTGCTTCAAAGACGCGCGCCCCGGGATAGACATCCGCCCACATGGGAATGAGCGCCAGATCCTTCGGGTACAACACCTGCGCGCCCCGTGGCATCTTTAGCACATAGTCGCCGAACGTCGGCTTCAGCGCCAACATCGTCTTGTTACCGGAGAGCGTGACGAGAGAACCATCGGGCTTTCCGATGAGATCGTCGTGCGCAATTTTATGACCGCTTAGTTGATAGCGATCTCCGGCCTTGAGGGTCAGGGCATACTGCCGCCCTTTTTTATCGACCAAATGAATACGTTCGCCTGATTGAAGTTGTGACATGGGGGCTCATTCTAGAAGCGCTGTGCCTGGTTTTCAACCACGCAAACGGCCAACAGGAGGGATTTCTCGACCTCCGCCATGAGTCTTCTTGAAAAACTGATTGCGCGTATGACAAGAGCGCGAGACTCTGACGCTCGTCGAGTGCGTAGCGGCGAACAATCCCTCCATAACCTTCTCACCTTCCATTCGTACGATCGCCCGGACCTGAAAGGGATGCCCCAGGGAGAAGATGTGGCGATTCAGTCTGTTGCTCGATTGCCACCACTACACACCTGCAGCAAGGTTGCCTCACTCCCTCTCCAAGATCCTCATTAAGCCACTCTAATAGAGCAGCCTTTTCCATAAGATTGCGATCCACCATTCTCATGAACAATCCAGCACAGGATTTGCTCCGTAGTGAGACAAGAGAGCAGCCCATTCGCACAGGACTCAGGATGAATCGTTTGGCGGAGCGATGTCTCTCATAGAATAAGACACAAGAACCGGAACCAGTTGAGGCCACGACCATGCGGAACAACAGAGCAGACAATCAGAGGAGGGGCGACGACATGAAAAAGAATCTATTCCCAACCCCTGAGCCGGAAGAGCTTGTCACGATGGCAAAAGACGTTGATGCGGACGATCCCGAAGCGAGCGACCTGTTAGATGTGATCGGGAAGGACACCGCTGAAGAGGAGCAACCAGAAGAGCCAGTGAAGACGACGACTCGTGCCGCAGTGAGCGGCGGCCCGTTCATGTTGGAGTCACTGTACTTTCGCTCCTTCGGCGAACGAGCCCTCTTGACCAGAGAAGAAGAAGTCGAACTGGCGAAGAAGATCGATTCCGGAACGAGCACGATTCGGAAGACCTTACGCCAGACCCTCCGAGTCTTCCCTAAACTCACGCGCACCGCCTCGGTACTTGAGGCGCATCACACACTCCAGATGGTCAAAGGGTTGAGCGGACTCTCGGCCAGCGCGATCGATAAGGCCGAACAGAGGCTCGCTGACATGATCAGCCAGGAAACGGGAAAACAGAAGCTTCCGGTGACCATCGCCAAACAACTCAAGGAAGGGTTGGCCACCCTCCGTTCCGCTCGAGTCCTGCTCGAGCAGGCCAAGGACGAATTGGTTCGCTGCAACCTACGGCTCGTCGTGGATGTTGCAAAACATTACACAGGCCGAGGACTGACGCTGCTGGACCTCGTGCAAGAGGGCAATATCGGATTGATGAAAGCGGCCGAACGGTATCAATACCGCAAGGGGTTCAAATTCAGCACCTATGCGACCTGGTGGATCCGCCAAGGCATCACCCGTGCGCTCGCAGATCAATCGCGGACCATTCGCATTCCGGTACACCAGACTGAAGCCTCGCACCGAATCCTCCGCGTCACCAGACGCCTCGGGCAACAGCTGGGCCGGCCGGCCCGAATCGAAGAAGTGGCGGACGTGCTACGGATGAGACCGGAACGGCTCCATGAAACCGTGCAGGCCTTTCAAGAGCCGGTAGCGCTCGAAAAACTGGTGGGCGATGGGAGCACGGAACTCGGGGAACTCCTTCCCGATCTGCAAGCCGTCCCGCCGGATGCCAATGTGCACCAGACGGAAATGGCGCAGCAGCTTGAGCGTATTCTCGACACGCTCACGCCCCGAGAGCAAACCGTCATCCGTCTGCGTTTCGGGATCGGCCACGATCAGTCCTGCACATTGGAGCAGGTCGGGCAAAGTCTGTCGGTCACAAGGGAGCGGATTCGCCAGATTGAGGCGAAAGCGCTCAAGAAACTGAAGACCCCCCAGATTAAGGAAATGTTTGCCGCCATCCAGTAAACCTGAGACGTCTGAAACAGAAAGGGGCGAGGGTTATCCTCGCCCCTTTTCTGTCTGGCAGCTTTCACCCTGAGAGCACTTATGCCACAATGAGGCCGACGTAGTAGGTGAGGCCCCATGACCACAATTCGCATAGCAGAAACGATATCCAGCCCCTTTCACTCCCTCACAATTTCGCTCCTTCTCCCTCTAGTCATCGCCATGGTCCCAGGCGGCCAAATTGCCCAGGCCGAGCCCCTAAATGGATCTGTCCCCTTCCACGAAAAATCCCTGTCGGTCCCTGCGGTCGTGGCGAAGGTACGTCCATCGGTTGTCACCATTCTCACTCGCGGCATGCCGGCCACTCCCGCGCAGGCTCAATCGGGGTCTGGGTCCGGTGTCATTATCGATGAGAGCGGCTATATCCTCACAAACAATCACCTGGTTGCTGGTGTCAAAAGCCTGGTTGTCGGACTCTCAACGGGTCGGCTCACCCCGGGCCGTGTTGTTGCGCGTGATTTCCTGCTGGACCTGGCCCTCGTCAAGATCACGGCAACGGACTTGGTGCCCGCGACGCTCAGTCCTGTGCCGGTGCTTGAGATTGGCGAGTCGGTCGTTGCCATCGGCAATCCCCTCGCGCTCAAGGGGGGCTCGACCGTCACCGTCGGTGTCGTCAGTGCCATCGATCGCTCAGTCCTCACTCCGGATGGTGAAACACTCTACGATCTCATCCAAACAGATGCAGCCATCAACCCTGGCAATAGCGGAGGTCCGCTCGTGGATTTGGGCGGTCATGTGATCGGCATTAATGTGGCCATCGCGCCATCCGCCCAGGCCATTAGTTATGCGATTTCGATGGAGGCTATCTACCCCCACATTCAATCGATGATCGTCCGTGGATCGGTCCTTCGCCCGGACATCGGATTTACGCCTGTGACCATCACCGCAAGTATCATGGCAAGTTTCGGACTGGACGGTGACCGTGGAGTTTTGGCGCTGAATGTCGAACCGGGAGGAGCAGCCACCACAGGAGGCCTCCAAAACAGCGACATCATTACTGCCGTCGATCAACATCAAATCTATAATCTCGGAGACTTCTGGCATGCCATCCGACGTTCGGGAGACCTCCCCAGCCTGCAACTGACCCTGCAGAGAAAAAACGTCCAGTCCACCATCTCGATTCAGAAGCCTTCGCTACAGAAGGCTCTCCCATGAATCACGCCGACGGATCCCGGCAGAGTCTCGACGTCACAGAGCACGAGTGCAGGCCCAGTCCGCAAGAAGGCAGGCTCGTTCAGTTTTCCAAGCCAGTCCCCTATGACGAAGCCTGGATACTGCAGCGCCAATTACAGGAAGAACGGATTGCGGAGCGACAAGGGGATACGTTGTTACTCCTCGAGCATCAGCCGGTCTATACCCTGGGTCGAAGTACCAAACCCACCCATTGGACCTGCGGAGAAGAGATCCTCCGCCAAACAGGCGCCAACGTCCAATCCGTCGATCGTGGCGGCTCTATTACCTATCATGGACCGGGACAGATCGTGGGCTATCCGATCCTCAAGCTGTCGCATTATTGTTCAGGCCCGAAACAGTATGTGCGGAAATTGGAAGAGGTCGTGATCCATACGCTCGCACGATGGGGGATTGAGGGTTATCGTGTCGAGAAGACACCTGGCGTCTGGGTCCGCTGGCGTGATGCAGATGCAAAGATTGCGGCAATCGGAGTCCGGATCAATCATGGCGTGACTCTTCACGGATTCGCGCTCAACGTCGACCTGGACCTCTCCCCCTTTTCCCTTATCGTGCCCTGTGGCTTGACCGCGTGCCCTATCACCTCCATGGCTGAGATCCGACAGTCTCCCTTGTCTATTTCGACCGTCGCGCAACAGGTGGCGCAGGAATTCGCGCAAACGTTCAACGTCCAATGGATGCATCTCCCGCCCGAGATCATGGGACAGGCACACCATCACAATCCCCTCACCGCGACGACACTCATGCACAGCTGACGAGAGGAACTGCCTATGCACGAACTCGACACACCGACCTTCAGACTGGCGATGGCGCAATTTGACCAAGCAGCCGAGGCCATGGAGCTGGATCCCAATTTACGCGAGCGGCTGAAGCTTCCACAGCGGTCTCTGATCGTCAGCGTGCCAGTTCGAATGGATGACGGCCGGGTGGAGGTCTATGCCGGCTATCGCGTGCAGCATGACTCCTCGCGAGGCCCCACCAAGGGCGGCATTCGTTATCACCCGGACGTGAATCTGGGGGAAGTCGCGGCACTCGCCATGTGGATGACCTGGAAATGCGCATTGGCCGACCTACCCTATGGCGGAGCGAAGGGTGGTGTCGCGGTCGATCCGAAACAATTGTCGCGGGCAGAATTACAACGATTGACCAGACGCTATGCGGCTGAAATCTTCCCCTTGATCGGCCCTGAAAAGGACGTGCCGGCGCCGGACGTCGGCACAGATGCCCAGGTGATGGCCTGGATCATGGACACCTACAGTCAACAAGTGGGGTATTCGGTGCCAGGCGTCGTGACCGGCAAGCCCCTTTCGATCGGAGGCAGCCTTGGGCGAGAGGAAGCCACCGGCCGCGGAGTGGTCTATGTCACCATCGAGGCGCTTCGTCACCTCAAGCTCGATATCCGTAACAGCACGGTGGTGATCCAGGGATTCGGCAATGTGGGGGCCCACACTGCCCGCATCATGCAGGAATGTGGTGCTCGCGTCATCGCCGTGAGCGACGTGAACGGAGGCATTCACAACGCACACGGTCTGGACATTTCTGAACTCCTCACGCGCTGCAAAACTCAGGGACAATCCCTCCGCGACACCAAACTGGGAGACTGGCTCTCCAACGATGAACTCCTACAGCTTGACTGCACCGTGCTGGTCCCCGCCGCGTTATCGGAACAGATCACCGAACGGAATGCCGGGAAACTCCATTGTCGAATTCTCGCTGAAGGAGCAAACGGTCCGACAACCCTGGAAGCCGATCGCATCCTGCAAGATCAGGGAGTCTTTATCATCCCGGACATCCTGGCCAACTCCGGTGGCGTCATCGTGTCCTACTTCGAATGGGTACAGGATGGGCAGCGATTTTTCTGGAAGGCCAAGGACATTCAGGAACGGCTGCAAGATATTCTGATCAACGCCTTCCATCGGACGTTACAGTTTTCCCTTTCCAAAAATACGTCCATGCGTATGGCCGCATTGATGAGCGGAATCGACAAAGTGGCGCAAGCCCATCTCCATCGTGGGCTCTATCCGTGAGCAACACAAGGCACGAGGGCAAGGGCCGCCAACAGTCCGAGACTTTCAATTGAAGGATTATGCGTTGGCCGCACTCGCTTGGATTTGGCTGGCCGACGGGATCCTGCTGTTGATCTTTCCACGCTTCATCATCCCGCAGGTCCGCGAAGTGCTGCAGCAATCCCCAGGGATATTGCGATGGGAACTTCTTGCGATCTTCGGAGGCGCCCTCTTGCTCGTTACCGCGAACGGCCTGCCCTACCCATGGCTCTGGGTGCTGACGGCAGGAAGCATGATCGCAAAAGGTGCCTTCCTGTCGATCGGACCACTTTCATGGCGTAAGCCAGTCATTGAGTGGTGCCTTGGACGAGGAGACATTGACTACCGGTTCTGGGGGCTAGGTCTCTGTATGCTTGCGGTCCTGTTATTCCATGCGCTAGGGTGGATCGGTCGAAACTGAGTCCGGTGAATGGGTGGAGATCAGTGGAATGGATCGGGATGCCCTGTTATCCCTCTGGGAAGCCCACAAGGAGGCACAATGGCCTCTCGTGGAACACCAACATGAGGGACCGTTGATGACCCTGGATACGGTGATCAGTGGATGTGTGGTGTATTTCCTCGATAGTCCAGATGGCCTTGATGCCAAGCGCTTCGTGATCCTCGAAGATTGCATTGCCGATCTCGATGGCCTGACCGACGAGCTTGACGAAGATTGCCGGCCCTATTTCCAACGACTCCGTCACCTCGGTGCGGTCCTCATGAGCACCCATCATCGCAACTAATTTTTCACGCGAGGTACGAGCAGGGATGATTCAACGCCCCATCGCTCTACAGCCGTTATGGCACTTCAATAATATCCTTCTTCATTGCCCCCAATAGACCTAGGAGTTCTCCCCTTTCTTGTGCTGGCACCTTCGCCATGTCCATCGCTTTCACCAGATCCTCTTCGAATGCGCGAACGTCTCCCATGGAAACCCTCATCCCGGCATGAGCCGTCTTCATGTCGCGCCCGCTGTAGGCACAGGGACCTCCTGTCTCCCTGCAGAGGTGATCGACGAGGTGGCCCTTCAGTTTCCGTATATCGGCGGTCGCAAACCGGCCATTGATCCTCGTATCGGCAAGCAGATTAGCCACACATTGTTCGACAACCACGGCAATGACAGGTTTTCCACCAATCCTCTCATAGAGAGACTTGCCTGCCGGAATCTGCTCCGTTGCCACACAGCCTACAAAGACCGTCGACAGACCGAGCCAGACGATCGTTCGCCACAATACACATTTCGCCCGCATCTGCCCCCTCGCATTCAGCCATTCCTTGCAAGTTCTCAGGCTGTTCGATAAAATGCACGCATAGTTCATGGTCCCACCAATTTCGCCATTAAATTTTCAACACCCCACATCTCCCGGAACCCATGGCTAAGGAGGAGTCGATGAAGGATTTACTGCGAGTCGTCACGCTAATCTGCATGGTGATGACCGGAGTCGGTGCATGGGCAACCCCTGGCTACGGAGAGCCCTACGAATTGAGCAAACACGACGTGATGGACCCTAAAACATTGAAGAGTGTCGACATTTCGCTGTTTGGAGTCAAGTTGGGAGATCCTGAAGCCACCGCCGTGGATTCGCTGGTAAATGAAAAGATTCCTGGGATTAAAGTGGAACAGGAAGCTTCGTTTATTTTCTTGCTCGACCAACGCAAACCGACCGGTCCAATGGCTGGCGTCCGCATACAGGATGGCAAAGTCGACCTGATCTTTATCAATAACCGATTTTCGTATAAGACTCGCGGCATCTTTCGCAACGTATTGAACAGCGAAAGCCCTGATGACGTGCGCAAGCTTCTAGGGCAAGAAGAGTATGGAGACGAAAACGTAATGGGCGCCATCCTGGCGTACGACAAACAGGGATTCGTCATCAATTACCTCGGGAAAGACGTCAACGTCGAGTTCTCTCCTCTTCGGTAGCAAGTCTGGCAGGGGCTTGGCTCCTGCCAACTCGCGCAGCCCTCGCCTTTCACACAGACCAAACTGGCGACTTTCGCCGCACGCCCTATGAGGGATTACGCGAACGAGCGCCATGGCGCAGCCAGCAGGCTGCGCCGTCGTGCTTCAGCGCACATCGAGATCATCACGCGGGGGAATTCAGTGGGGGACTTCAGAGACCCGGAGCCCGTAGCTAATGAGGTTCGTCGCGGTATTCCAGCGGCGGTTCGAGTTGAGGATCACGAGGAGGAGATCACTCCCGTTCTGCGAGACTTTGGCAATAAGACAGCGGCCGGCTTTGGATGTAAAGCCTGTCTTAATCCCTTCAACACCGGGAATACGTCCCAACAATTTGTTCGTCGTGTGCAAAACATACGCATGGTGACCATTCACAGCCGTGATGATTGCGCGCTCCTCGCGGACCAACTGCCGGAAAATCGGCTGATCGAGAGCAATGAGGCTCAACGCGGCGAGGTCTTCGGCCGTTGAATAATGGTCCGGATTGTCGAACCCACAGCCATTACTGAAATGTGTATCCGCCAAGCCCAAGGCTGCAGCCTTGGCATTCATGAGCGTCACGAACTGTGCTTCATCGCCACCGACATGCTCCACCGCTGCAAGGCAGGCATCGTTCGCGGACATGATCAACATAGCCTTCAACAGATCTTCCAACCTAAAGACCTGCCCTGCTTTGACACGCAAATGCGTCTTATGGGCCCGTGCGGCATTGGGGCTAATCGTCACGAGATCGTCTAAGTGACCTTTTTCGAGAATGACCAGGGCCGACATAATCTTCGTAAGACTGGCGGGAGACATGCGCTTCCCGGCATCGTGCTCATACAAGACGCGCCCAGTTTTGAGGTCCTTGAGAAGAATGCCATGGGCTGGAGCGACTCGCCAGGGCGGAAACTGGTGCGAACCGATCGCCGTACGGGCATGTGCCGGTTGTGCGGCCGCATTCTTCGCAAACGCGATCGAGACTGTGCCGGTCACGGCACTGACCAACATCAGCCCGGTAAGCAACCCCGTAGCGCAGGCCAGGAATGTTCCACGAGAGAACTTCTCGCGGTCTCTTGTCATCATGAATTCGTGACTCCTACTCACAGCGTAAAGGACTCCCGCACCTTCCCTCCACGAAATCCGCTGTCGATCACTTTATGGAAAAATCGAAGCAGATCGGCGAGGTCAATCCAAAAACCGCAATTCAAACAACGGGCATAGAGACGCCGATTCTCCAACGTATAGTGACGCTCGATCATCATACATCCCTTGCATTTCAAACAATGCATCGAGCCGCCCGCCTTCAGATTCTGTAACTATCGCAGTCGATTCATGACTAAGGCTAAACAACCGGCCAACAGCCCTCCGCCGAAAATCGTGGTGCCAAACGAGAGGTACGGGCTCGCTCCGCTGCCAGGAGGGGCTCCATCGAGCAAGTCTCGCACGCCACCCTGTACCATCAGCACAGACAGGGTGAGCAGCGCGCCGACAGCAAACCACCACCCAAAAGATCTCACTGGTGTCCTCGAAACAGAGCATCAACAGGCCTAAAACACACTGTGGGCCACTCTATCCGAGGGTCCGTAGGCTGTCAAGCAGACGGCTCTTTACCGTCACCACGGCATGCCGGAAGGCGACACACAGGTCTCATGGCACATTCACGACCGGGGTAGCCGGCCCTTTCAATCCTTTATGAAGAAAGATGGAAACCGTTCCACTACCGTTATCGACAGTGACCAGCCCCGGCTCTTCAGCCTCCTTCGTCGTCACTCTGAACATCGCGAGCGCGAAGGGGCCTGGTTTCGTCCGATAATTTCTCGGTGGATATTCGAAGGTTCCATCACCCCGTCCAAAGAGAATAGAGAGGTCGCTCGACTGAAGATTGACGATAGCCACGTCGGTGCGTCGATCGCCGTTGAAATCTCGTGCGAGCCCGAAATTGGGACCTGCATCGGCGCCGGAGTCGTGTCCTGCCTGAAAGGTCCCATTCCCGTTCCCGAGATACGTCGTAAAACTATCTCGTTCGCCATTAATCACGAGCAAATCGCTCTTCCGGTCATTATTGAAATCTGCGAAACTCACCCCGAGCGGGCGCTTCCCTGTCTTATAGTCGACGGGAGGGCGAAACGTGCCGTCCCCATTTCCAACCCAGATGGAAACCGCATTCGACATCGGTCCCCCATTGGTGACGGCCAAATCGACCTTCCCATCGCCATTCAAGTCGGCCAACGCCACTGACGTAGGCGTATCGCCATATTCGTATTGCGCCCCATGGGAGAATTCACCGGTGCCGGTCCCCAAAAATACTTTGATCTTGTCGTTGCGCAAGGCAACCACGAGGTCCGCGGCACCATCACCGTTGAGATCGCCGCTGGCAATGGCAATGGGAGTCCGATGTACCGGGTAGCGCGGACCTTCCTCGAATTTCCCGTCGTTCCGGCCGAAGAGTACGGCCACCTCGTCTCCCCCTGAGCAAGCCAAGGCCACATCGGAGTACGGATCATGATTGAACATCCCGAGAGCGAGCGAGCGGGGTTCTTTACAGGTATTGAGCTGGACTTGCTCGCGAAAGGTGCCGTCGCCGTTCCCCAAAAGAATCGACAGCGTATTACTGCCGATGTTGGTCGTCAATAAATCGGTCAACCCGTCTTGATTCACATCGGCAGGAGTGACAGTCGTCGGGCTCTTGCCAACTTGATAACTGGCAAAATAGTAGAAGAGATCCGGCGGGGTATAGGGATCTTGTTTGGTACAGCCGCTCGCCACAAGAAGGCACAGACTTGCCGCCCAGGCCATAAGACACCATGACCTGCCGCCATAACGGCTGTCTCCTTGGATGATCACGTGCGACTCCTTGATCAAAGAACTGGCGATACGGAAATAGCCTGCCGAGAGATGCCTTTTTACTAAGCCTTCCAGTCGAGGCAAGCCGCGCCAGTATACAGACCACCACTTTCTCCTGGCAATCGATCCAACGGCACAATACCCCCTGCCAAAGCGTATTTCCCCAATCCTGGAGCGCTTACCAAAGCTTTGAAAATGGAACAGGGTTTGAGGTAGAATACCCCTCTTAGTTTGGCAAGGAGGAATCATGGGCAAGATGATGCAGATCGAATTATCGATGTACGGAATCGCTGAAGTATTGCACTGGTGCCACGACCGTAATAAGGGGCGCGTCCCCGGAGTAGACACGGCTGGGTTCGAGAAGATGAAGGCGCTGTTAGCGGAAAAGCCCCAGTCTGGAGATTACTTCACTCTCGATCAGTTCTGGAAAAAGAGAGTGGCCTTGGACTTGACAGAAGACGAGGTCACAACGATCGACCGTTGCCTCTACGATATCCCCAATTTCGATAGCGAGCCTCTCCCACAGATCCGTCATAAGTTTTGGCCGCAACAGACAGCCGCCCTCTAATACAGCAGGGGCCGTCCTCAAACGGCCCCTGCCTCTACTCATGGATAGCCCCCAGACTACTCGCCCGAAACCGGTCCGAGAGCCACGAGAACAACCAATAGCGTTTTGATGCGAACTGGCAGGAAGAAAAACTGCCCTTGCAGAAGGCTCAAACATTCCGTCCAGCAAGTCCGCAGTGAGTAAGCAACTAAACTTTGATCTCTGAACGCTGACGTAAACATCATCTTTCGTTCACTGCTCATCACTCACCGCTCAGCGCGTTCTGGCTGGCGGCCTTTTGCTCCATCCTGCCGCTAGAGCGTTCCTTCTCCTTTGAGATACCGGCGAAAGCGGCCCATCAAATCGGCGCCTAGCGTCCCACCGTCCGGCTTCTTCACATCCGGATCGGCAAAATGCCCACGAATTTCCTGCAGACGCTTCTCCGCCTGGTCATTACCCTGAAGCCGCTTGGTCTTCTCCAGCGCCGTATCGAAGGCTTCAAACGTCA
>VFKF01000422.1 GCA_009885705.1 Nitrospira sp.
AGGATGCTGAAAAAGTCCGCCAGCAGCGTTCTCGCATCGTTCAGACCCTCAACGTACCCTCCGGGTACGCCTCGGTCCTTCACTCGCTGCGGCCTTGCTGGACGACCTTTTTGAGTATCCTGTGCGGGTCTACTCCTGTCACTCCAGAGATGCAAATTCACGAAGGATCAGTCGGTCGAATCTTGCTTTCTCCCTGCCGGCGAAGAAGGCGGCCCAGTATAGCGGACTTCAATCGCCTTCGGCCACGGGTATTCTGATGGGTCGTTTGCGTGGTCTAGTCACTTTGAGGGGTTTCGAGTCGGAAAATCAGCATGTTATAGTTCGAACCATGATGGAGACAGATATGGTGCCCCACAACGAGTCGCTCCCGCCACAATCCTGGTGGCGAGCCACGGACGCGCCGCCGCCGGTCGGAATCTATCCCGGACGATTTTCCCCCAAGGTCACGCTGTTGGCAGCCATATTTCTCGTGGGGGCCTTGGCCATGGTGGTGTGGCTGTCCACATCGTCATCCAAGCTGGAGCGGGTCGAGGCCCCTGAGCAAGCGCTCAGTCTGATGGTCAGCCGGACGATGGATGTCCACGAAGGACTGAAGCGTGCGAGGCCATGGGAGCAATGGCTTTTTACCTGGGCCTCTGGCGATCGCGAGGCTGAGCAGACCCATGCGATTGAATGGTATCGAGAATTGGCCAGGGTCTCTGCCGATCCGGTCGTGCCGCTTCAGTTAGCCATTCTTCAAGCTGAGGCTGGCCATGTGTCGCAGGCGCTCCTCTCCGCGCACGACTGGGCCGAAGCGGAGGATCCGCTGCCTCAGTTTGCCGATCTGGTGATGGCCGCCTATGGCGAAGGACCGGTTCATGATGCGGACCGGTATGTTGTGTGGCAAGCCGAGCTGGCAGAGCTGTTGCCTGCCGGCTGGTTTTACGAGCGCCTGGCCGAAGGGTTGGCCCGCCGTGCCAACGACCAGGCGCTCGTGGTCAGGATTCAGGAGCAGGCTGCGGTCCGCGTCGACCGTCAATTTGTCCGGTCGCAGCGTGTCACGCTGGTCGAGCTCAGTGCGCTGGTTCTCGGGACGGTGGCCTTAGTCCTCATCTGGCTGCGGCGGAAGGAGCCGTCCAGTTTCGTCAGGCTCCATGAACCGGGCGTGCCGCCGCCCTGGCCCGGCGGAATCGGTGCGGCAGTGTTGCTGCGCGGTGGCGCGATCGGTGCGATGTTCACGGCGCTATTTTTGGTCTATGCACCGCCCGACAATGCGTCGCTTCGGGCCTTGGCCATTCCGATGACGAATCTGCCGTTACTCTTCTTGGCCCATCGTCATCTCTTCCGGCCGGCCGGAATGACGTTCGACGAAGGGTTTGGGCTGGAGATCGGATGGGCCCGTGCCGGACGTCTGGCGACTGCGGTCTTGGCGGTGGTGGCTGCCGGGTTGTGGGGCGAGTGGGTGATGGATTGGTTGTCGGAGCCGCTCCATCTGACGAGTCATTGGGCTGAATGGTTCGACGCAGATCTTGTCTGGGCCTCGCCTGCTTTGACGGCGATCAGTTTAGTCGAGTATGTGATCTTTGCCCCCGTGTTTGAAGAACTCGCGTTTCGCGGGCTCCTGTTCGCGATTCTACGCCGGAGGTTCCGCTTCCTGCCTGCCGCATTGATCAGTGCAAGCATCTTTGCCATCGCTCATGGTTATGGGTTAGTCGGTTTCATCAGTGTGCTCTGGAGTGGTCTGCTCTGGGCCTGGATGTATGAAAAGACGGGGAGTCTTTTGCCTGGGATGTTGGCGCATGCGATCAATAATCTACTCGTGTGTCTTGCTGTGATGGCGTTGCTACGGTAGCGGGCGATGAAACTGGCCTCCAACGTCGTTCTCAACTCAACCCAATCCTCAACGTACCCTACGGGTACGCCTCCGGTTGGGTTTCGTCTGCGGCCTAGTTGGAGAAACAGTTTGATCGTCCGCAAGATACACAATAGGTGAAGTTTCTATGTCAGAGTTTGCAGAGTTTCATAGAGGTCTGAGTGCCGAAATTTGTAGCCGAGCTGAGCCAGAAGCTTGGTGTTGCTGATGCGTTTGCCTGGTGAGTGATCTTCTTTTGCCGGTGTTCCGGTCACGCCCCATCGCTGTTGTGCTGTGGCGCAGATCTCGCTCCATGTGTGAGGTTGGCCGTCGCTGACGTTGTAGGCTTCGCCAGGGGTTCCCTTCTCAATGGCGGCGAGACAGATGGCCGCCAGATCTTCGACGTGAATCAAGTTTACATATTTCTGTGATGGGCCGACGCGGCCTTGCCTGATCCAATTCAACGGATTTCTCCCCGGCCCATAGATGCCCGCGACACGCAAGACGATCGCTCCATATGTGTGTCGTAAGAACTCCTCACCCTGGACGCGGGGTTTGGTCAGATCGATGGGCGCGGTTTCGTCGATCCATGGCGGCGGATAGTCCTGAGATTCGCCGACCTCATAGGCCGAGGTGCTGCCGAGTACCACCAGGCGTCTGGCTGAGGCGTTGAGCCAACTCGCAAAGGCCTCTACCTGATGAAGCGGGGTTGCCGGAAAGCACCAGATGAGATCTGCGCCTGTAGGGATATTCATCCAGGTCGCGGGCTGTTCCAGGTCGAACATCACCCGTTGCTCCGAGGGCATCTCGGCGAGATGGCGAAGCGGATCCCTGCTCGTGGCTAGGATCGTCCGCCCTTGCGCGGCTCCCATGCGGTACAATACATGCCCAGTATAGCCGGAGCCCAGCACCACGAGCGGCGAAGGCGAAGGTTGGTTCACTCAATACCCCCCATCCGTAAGGTTGGCTCATCTTTTCATAGTCGAGTAAGATGGCACAACCGTTGCTTTGAAGAATTCGCAGGAGAACCCCCGCTATGAAACAGATCGCCTCAATATTGTCGATCATGCTCCTCTGGTTCAGTCTCCTCAGCTGTTCAGGTGGTGGGAGTGGTGCGGGAGGAGGCAATACTCAGGCGTTTGCAGTATCGACGACCTCGGCCACGTATGGCGTAGTCGGGAATGCCTATTCCTCGACATTGGCTGCCACAGGGGGCACGGCTCCGTTCACCTGGACCGTATCCGGTGGGGTGTTGCCAGTCGGATTGACGTTGAACGCGACAACCGGGGTGGTGACTGGCTCCCCGGCTGCGCCAGCGGGGAATGTCACCACGACGTTCACGGTGAGTGACAGCACGGGGAAGACCGCAACAGGCTCTGTCTTGTTTGCCATCCATCCAAGGACGGATCGTGTGTCGGTTGATAGCAGCAGCACAGCGGGAGACGGTGTCAGTTCGACTCCCTCAATCAGCGGTGACGGAAGTCTCGTAGCCTTCGTTTCACAATCAGCGAATTTTGTGACGGGAGTCAACGGCGCACAAGTGTATGTCCACAATCGCCAGACCAATCAGATTGAATTGGTTTCTCGGGACAACAGTGTGAGCGTTGTGAATGAGGGCAATGGAGTGAGCAGTGCACCCACCATGAGTGCCGATGGACGGTATGTCGTGTTTGTGTCGCTAGCGACGAATCTGTTGGCGCCTGGGACCCCAGCGGTGCCAGCCGGGCAGCAGATCTATGTGCGTGACCGCCAGACAGGCCTGACGAGTCTGGTCTCCGTCGATAATAACGCGACGCCTAATTCCGGCAATGGAGTGAGCAGTGCACCCACTATGAGTGCCGATGGGCGCTATGTTGGGTTTGCGTCACAAGCGACGAACCTGTTGGCGCCTGGGACTCCAGCGGTGCCAGCCGGGCAGCAGATCTATGTGCGTGACCGCCAGACGGGCTCGACGAGTCTGATCTCCGTCGATAATAACGTGGCGCCCAATCCCGGTAACGGTTTCAGCAGCGCTCCGTCACTCAGCGGGGATGGACGCTACGTTGGGTTTGTATCGCTAGCAACGAATCTGTTGGCGCCTGGCGTACCTGCTGTGGCCGGAACACAAATCTACATCCGTGATCGGCAGCTCGGACAGAGCGTGTTAGCGTCTCAAGACAATACGAATTCGAATGTTGCCGGAAGCGGCGGCGTAAGTGATACGCCTTCGATCAATAGAAATGGCGGATTTGTTGCATTCTTCTCCCAAGCCACCAATCTAGTGACTGCTCCTCCTGCGGCCCCCTCCAATATCTATGTCCGCGCATTCCCTTAGCCGGTAGAGCTTCATTCTGTGGCATGGTGCGATCCCCGCACCATGCCGCGCGCTCAATTCCACCCTCTCATCGCTGACCGGCTTCGTTCGAGCGTCGGTGCTCCGACCGACGTGTACGTTCAGGCTTGGCCGGCCATTCAGTCCGGGGGCGATGTGTTGATCGTCGCGCCGACCGGGTCCCGTAAACTCTTTATCGCCGTTCTCTCCTGCATTGATTCCCATCATTAACTAAAACAGCAATCTGTGCGACCTTGATGGCCAAGGCCTGAGGCCGTATCGAGTGAGTGTGGGCGTTCAGTGCATTCGCTTGTCGAGTTCGGCTTGAAACACCAGGCAGGCCTGGGCAAATGCGGCTTCGAGTGGTTCGAGCAGAGGCTCAGCTTCTATCAGCGGGCCACGGCGACTGATTGTTTCCATTTGCCCGCACAAGTCTGAGAGGGAGATCGCTCCGAGCATGCCGCTCCGTGATTTCAGGCTATGCGCGGCTTCGTTGACGAGTTGAGCGGTGTTGGTGGTCAGCCCCACCCGTAAGTTGTCGACCAGTTGCTGCGAGTCCTTGAGATAGAGCGATAGGATTCGTGCCAGGACATCCGGGTGGCCTGGCCGCTGCAGTGCGGTAATCGAACTCCAGGCCTGGCGGTCGATCGCAGCAGATGCCTCGACCTGAGTCGTCGTTACCTCTCGTGAGGCCTTCTCCACCTGGATCTGTCCAGCTCGCTGTGCCATCGGCCCGGGCTGGAGCCATGACAGGAGCATTTGTTGGAGCCCTTCCCTGGTGAAGGGCTTTGACAGATAGTCGTTCATGCCGGTGGCAAGGCAGTGCTCGCGGTCTTCCGGTGAGGCATGTGCGGTGAGTGCGATGATGGGAATGGGATGATGTGAATGGCCGTTGCCGATCACCGCTTCCCATTCCCGTATTCGGCGGGTGGCTTCAAATCCATCCATGACCGGCATCTGGCAATCCATCAGGATGAGGTCGTAGCGAGTCTTCTGTGCCGTGTCGAGCACCTCTTGTCCGGTCTGGGCAATCGTCGCGGTGCAGCCGAGGCTTTCCAGCATCAAGAGTGCAATCTCTTGGTTCACAGGGTTGTCTTCCGCCACGAGGATGCGGCCGGTGACACGAGGAGACCGTGCCGGCGACGGATTCGGTTGAGGTACGACGACCTGCGGGCTGTCGAGGAAGCTCTGGAGCGCCAGATGGAGGGCCTCATAGCGGAGCGGTTTGGTGACGAAGGGCATGTGGCCAAACAGCGGCTCTTGCTCCACGTCTGCACGGCGGATAAAGGACACCAGGCGCAGAATTCCGACGGAGGCGAAGACGGAGTCGGATGCCAGCGCATGCAGCAATTGGATATCGGTCATATCCGTGAACGTTTCGTCCACGAGCGCAATTACCTGGCCGCCTTCTGTGGCCAGTTCGTCCATGACCTGTTCGAGGAACTCCGCCCCGGTGCCGGCCATTCGACAGGTGAGGCCCCAGTTCGAGAGGTAACAGGTGAGCAGATCCCTGGTCGGGGGGTGGCTCACGGCGGCGCAGACCCTGAGGCCCGCCAGCAAGGGATCTGGCGCGCTCAGTGCGCCGGAGCCGGACTGCAACGGGAATGGGAGCGCGACCCAAAACGTACTGCCCTGTCCGATCAGGCTCTGCACGCCGATCGTGCCGCCCATCAATTCGCTCAGCTGCTTGCAAATGCTAAGTCCCAACCCGGTTCCGCCATGGACCCTTGTCGAGGACCCATCCACTTGGGAGAAGGATTGGAAGAGTTTCGCCTGGCCCTCCGGGCTGATGCCGGACCCCGTGTCTGAGACGGCGAGCGTGATGGTGGGAGGGCCGGTGTCTCCGGATTGGGGTCGATCGACGGTGACGCGCAGGCTCACGTCGCCCTGCTGGGTGAACTTGATGGCATTGCTCATGAGATTGGTGAGGATCTGACGGATACGAGTGGGATCGCCGAGGACGGCGGTGGGAACAGACGATTCATACAGCACCAGCAGCTGCAGGCCTTTTCGCTGTGCGCGCTCGGCGAGCTGTTCCGCGGTGCGTTCGACCACCTCTCTGAGATCGAACGCGGTCGTCTCGATATCCAGTTTGCCGGCTTCAATTTTTGAAAAGTCGAGAATGTCGTTGATGAGGGTCAGCAGGGTGTCCCCGGAGTGGTGAATGGTCTCCACGTAGTGGCGTTGTGTTTCGGAGAGAGGGGTGCGGGCGAGGATCTCGGTCATGCCGATCACCCCATTCATGGGCGTACGGATCTCATGACTCATGTTGGCCAGAAACTCTGCCTTGGCCTTGGTCGCCTCTTCTGCTGCGTTCTTGGCTATCGCGAGCGCGTGTTCCGCCTCGCCGCGGCGGGTCGCCTCCAGGACGAGCGTCATGAAGTTGGCGAGCGCCTGAGCAAACTGTTGTTCGTCGAGCGCCCAGTCTCGTGGAGGGCCGACATGTTCGAACGACACCACTCCGGTTAATTCGCCATTGGTCTTGAAGGGGGCATCCAATCGTGAGGTCACGAGTCGCGGCGCAAGAACTCCTGTGGCCAACTCCTTGAAATGCTCATCCTGTTCGGCCTGGGCCGCAACCAGGAGGCTCTCGCGTTCCAGCGCGTCGAAATAATGAGGGTAGAGCGTTCGCGTGAGTTTGTCCTCAGGGCTGTGGCGATCCAGCGAGCGCTCATAGCTGTCGAGGCAGTAGAGGGCCCGCGCCGGGGCGGCAAAGATCCATATACTGGCTCGCTCCACGGCAAGCGCCTGGGCGGCGGTGGCGGTGACCTGTCTGGCGGTCTCTCCAAGAGAGCCTTCGTAGACGGTGCGGTCTTTCACGAGTGCCAGCATGGCGCTCTGTTGCTGCCGCAGCCGTTCTTTCTTCGTTTCCAACGACTGGTTGGCGGCCTGGAGCACATCGGCTCGTTCTTCGGC
Source organism: Nitrospira sp. (assembly GCA_009885705.1). Lineage (GTDB taxonomy): Bacteria > Nitrospirota > Nitrospiria > Nitrospirales > Nitrospiraceae > Palsa-1315. Next base: position 7,059 of record VFKF01000422.1, read on the forward strand.
TTGGTGCTTGGCATCGACGGCTCCCACTAGCTCCACCTGGGCACGTATGCGCGATTCAATGGCCCGGCTGTTTGTGAGGGCGACGGCGACTTGATCGGCCAGGCGGCGGGCATAGGCCATATCGTCACGGGAGGGCTCGTTCCCCTCACGGTAGGCGAGGATCAGCGTGCCGCCGACCGCATGGTTCACAAGAATCGGAAAGATGGCGAAGGCGGAAAGGTCTGGCTGGGCCATCGCCGCGAGATAGCCAGGCAAGGCGGGCGACGACACCATCACATGGTGCGGGTGGGCTTGTAGCTGGGCGAGGTCGTCGGTCGAGAATTGACAGGTACGCTCTGCGATCTCATGCTCGGATGGCCCGTTCAGATGCCGCAGGGACATCATGGCAGGCCTGCGCCGGTCAGGATCGATCAAGGTCAGGCCGATCGCGTCGCAAGCAATGGTTTCGGAGATCCTGGATTGGAGGATTTTCATCATTGCCGTCGGTTCGTGGCTGGACAGGATGGCATGACTGATCGCGGAGAGGGTTTCCAAGAGGTGGAATTGCCGGCTGAGTGTGCCGGTCATGTTGTTGAAGGAGGCCGCCAGATCTTCGAATTCATCGTGGCTGGCCACCGTCACGCGAGTGGTAAAGTCTCCTCCTGCGAGACGGGTGGTGCCTTCCTGTAGGAGTGTCAGGGGCTGGAGTTGCCGGCGGATTTGCGAGAGGCTGAGCAGCAGCACGACCGTCAATGCCGAGGCCATGACCAGCAAGAAGGTGTGCCGAAATTGGTCGACCGGCGCTAACGTGGATTCTTTGGCTTGGCTCAGCGCGATGATCCAGGGATCCGAGAGAAACAGGTATCGCAATGGAATCGTCCAGACTCCCGCGATGTACTCGTGGCCGCCTGTCTGCCACACAAACGCGTCCGTCATGGGAGCGGCAAGGTCCTGCCGGCGGAAGTCCGGTAGATCGATTTGGTCCGGAAAGGTTGAATACAGAGCCCGCCGTCCTTGATCCTCGACGACGAGATCCGTATCGGACGGCAGGGTTTCTTTCACCTGTGCGCTCCAGAGCAGGGTGATGTCAACCTGTGCCGAAAGCAGTCCCGCGTCCAACTGATCCCGGTTGACCGCTCGGATCATCACCATCCCCGTGGACTGGTCGGGCGTCGGCTGGAACCGTAACAATGTCTTGCCGGCTCGAAGGTGTTTCAGTTCCTCATCGTTCAAGTGGTGACGATTCGGGCTGCCGTATGTGAGCAGTCGGAGTTCGCGGAATCGGTGTCCTAGTTCCTTGACCGAAGCCGTGATCGTCTTGTCCTGCGTGACGGGACTCTCTGTGGGCAATGATGCAGCCGTGCGATCGAGATCGGCTTTCAGTGAGAGGAGGTGGTCGTAGATGACCATCCCTTGAGCCTTGCTCTCCTGTCTGAGACGGGCTGACGCTTGCAGGATCAGCTGATCTGTGACTTGCTGGTAAGCAACCCATCCAAGGATCGACGTTGGAATCAGGGCACAGAGGACGAAGAGCCCGACGATGCGGCGTGCGACGCGGCTCTGGAATAGCGAAAGGGAAAAGGCGGTCGTCATAATCGCGGCATCTTAAAAATTGGAGGCCAAGCCGTAATACCCGCCATCGTTGGCTCGAATGATGTCATCGTGACTTTTTTGTGCTGTTAAGGGACCGGCAGATTGTCCGTCTTTTCCCATGCTGTAGAGGTCGAAGTCCGAATTGATCGGCACCAGGAAACGATCCTTCCTCGCGCCTCCAATACTGCCGCAGGGGGGGCCTCCGCCGCCTGGGCCTGGCGTGACGGGGGCGCTGGCTCCGCCACCTACAACAAGATGAATCAGACCATCCAGATTACCCATAGCCGCTGCGAGTGATACATGGGCCTCTGGCTGGAAAGATCGAGCATTCGCGGGAAGGACCCGCTCATCAGGCCCATCGCCAGTCGGTGCGATGGGGTCGAGACGGCTGAACGCCGGATTCGTACAATTGAGCCGGTAGTACTGGTAGGGGCTACCCCAGGGGTCGAGCCGCTGTCCCAAGCCTATCTGGGCTAAGCTATCGGGATACTGTCCATCGGGGAAGGCGTAGCCAAAAATCTCCTTCGCGATCCCGTTCATCTCTGCCACGGTTCTGGCAATACGGGCTTTCTCAAGAAACCCAAGATAGTTGGGGATCGCCAGGCTGCTCAGGACTCCGACGATGGCCACGGCAAGCATGAGTTCAATGAGGGTGAAGCCTCGGTCAGTTCTAAACGTGTCGAGCGAAGACTGCATCTCTGCCAAATCCCGTTCTGTCTTCTTTACGAGTGTGATGAGTCCTGGGTTGTCCATAGCCGTGACTGCTTGGTGCAACTGGTCGATGTCGAGGGCGACCGCCGCTTGTGCCGTCTTGATGGTGGTGATTTTCGCCTGGAGTTGCGCGGTCATCTGATTGACGAGGTCCGCTTCCGGGGTCAGAAAATCCCCTTTCCGAAGCATCGTTCTGATCGAGAGGTTGCCCTGGCCGATTTGCGGAAATAGGGTCTTGAGGCGATAGAGGGGGCCAGCAACATGATACATGGCCAGCATGGAGTGTGCGCAATGGATCAGGAGCACGAGGACGGCGCCGAGCGCCCAGGGCCAATACCTGTCATGTAGGTCGAGCAGATTGTTGGCGATGAGGGCTTTCTCTTGCCAGGGGAGTGCGCGATCGTCGAGCCCCTGCATCAACGGGGTGAATAGGGGAATGGCCAACATGACGAGGATCGTCAGTGAATAGGCGAGCACAATGGTGAGCATGCGAATCTGAAGCGGATGGACAATGGCCCATCGTCGCCGGCGAAAAGACTCGATGCGAGGTCCGGTTTGGACTTGGCTGGTGGGACTGTCTCCCGATGGTGCTTCCCCTGATGGAGAATGGGCGGCATCTGTCGGTGTATTCGTCGCGCAGTAGGGGCGGTTCATGGTCATGCGGCTTTCTTGTTGGCCGATGAGTCCATGGCGCCAGGAGCGGCGGAGTCGACCCCTTGTTGTTCCTGTGGCGGCGGCAGGGCTCGCACCGTGAACGCATCAATACTGGTTCTGAACTGGAGGAGTTCTGCTTCGAGCTTCGCGAGCGCGGCATTCGCGTGGCCCGGTGATTTCCCTCGCACAAGCAGCGCCACATCCTCATAGGCGTCTGTGACAGCGGCACAATGCAGATTCAAGGTTTCGATTCTCTGCTCCAGCCGGTCCAGCATCGCGTTGAAGTCCCGTGCTTCCCGATGGAGATAATCGTGTTCGCGGAGGTGAGCCCGCAGATGTAAATGGCCGGCTCCGATCGCCTGGAAGAGCGCCGTAAAGCGATAGAGGGGACCGGCGATGCGGTGCATGACGTAGATGGAATGGAGGAGGAGCCCGAGGAACGTCACGAGCAGCCAGGGCCAGACTCGTGCATTAAAGTCCAGGAATTGAGACCCCACCTGAGCCCGCTCTTGCCATGTGACGGAGGGGTCATCCAGAGACTGGACCATCGGAAGGAACACGATGCCGTAGAGCACGAGTAACAGGCAGGCAAAGTAAATGACTGCCGTGACCACGAACCAATGCTGAAGCGGGTGGACGAAGAGCTGTCGCCGCTTGAAACGGGCCATCACGACTCCAGCGTTTTTCTCGTCCAGACCAGGAGCGATTGGTTTTTGAAGGTGATGGTCTGCGTGCGAGGATGATAGTGAAAAGACAAGACTTGCTCATCGCTTCGCGAGGTGCCGTAGGTGATGGTATAGAATATTCCCGATCCATCCGGCATCGCCTGCAATCCTCGAACCGCCAGCCCCTCGGCCTCGTCCTCTCCCGTGCTGAACACGATCCCTTCCCGGGTGATCAAGAGCACCTTGTCTTCGTAGCCCTGCGCGGTCGTGGTCCAGGATCCGATCAATTCATCAGGGCAGGAAGGGGTGTTGTTGATGGCGGAGATCACGCCTCCGATCATGCCGAGCGCCAGCAGGATGACGATGATGGAGAGAATGTTGCCCCGTTTGGTCGAGGATTTGACTGCGGTCGTGGCTGGTGCCGGTTCGTTCATGGTCGTCCTTGTGTGGAAGGCCGTGACAGTGCATAGCAACATTGAGAAGTTGAGGTCTCTCGGTTGCTTTATCGGTCGACAATGGAGGGACTTGAGGCCTTCCACAGATGGAAGAGAGAGGTGGACGTCAGCCACGTAGAGCGCCGTTCCTGCACATGTTAAAATATCGCCGATGCCGCTCTATCTCTTCCATCCTCTCATCGCCGAATGGTTTCAGGCGCAGGTTGGCCAGCTGACCGATGTGCAGGTGCAAGCTTGGCCCGCCATTCAGTCCGGGGGCGATGTGCTGATCGCCGCGCCCACCGGTTCCGGTAAGACCTTCGCCGCGTTTTTGTCCTGCATCGATCACCTCTTCAAACAGGCTCTGGCGCGTGAACTAGACGACCATACGCAAGTGTTGTATGTCTCGCCGCTGAAAGCGCTCAGCAACGACATTCAGAAAAACCTTCAACAGCCGCTCGTTGAAATAGGACAGGCAGCCTTGTCTGCCGGGCTTTTGATGCCGGAACTTCGGGTGCTGGTCCGCACCGGCGATACGCCGATGGCTGAGCGCCAGCAGATGCTCAAGCGCCACCCCATATTCTCGTCACGACCCCGGAGTCGTTGTACATCTTATTGACGGCGGAGAAGAGCCGCCGTCTTCTCCAGACGGTCCGAACCGTCATCGTCGATGAAATTCACGCCGTGGCGCCGAATAAACGCGGCGCGCACCTGGCTCTGTCGCTGGAGCGATTGGAAGCGCTGACACTCACAAAGCCTCAACGGATCGGACTCTCTGCGACGCAACGGCCCATCGAAGCCATTGGCAGATTTCTCGTCGGCGCGAGATCGACGTCTCTCGTGAAGCGTTACTCATAAACGAAATCACGAACGACGAACGACGTAAGAATCATCGATGTGGGGCACAAGCGCGAGATGGATCTGGCTGTGGAGGTGCCGAAGGACGAGGGCGGTCTCGCCGGCCTCGTCCTTCCGCCTGGCGGTGGTCGCTCTTGAGGCAAGCTGGCAGCTATCAGCCTTCAGCTATCAGCGCTCAGCGCATGGTGTCCGGCGCATCACCCATCACTCATCACGCATCACCTCGCATCGAGTCCGTTGCGCGCCAACTTCTTCGTCGTTATGGCGTGGTGTTCCGCGATCTGCTGGCCCGTGAATCGTTGGTTCAGTCCTGGCGCGACCTGCTGATGCAATATCGGCGCATGGAGCTGCAAGGCGAGATCCGAGGGGGGCGTTTCGTGTCGGGATTTGTCGGGGAGCAATTTGCGTTGCCGGAGGCGGTCCAGTCGATGCGGGCGTTACGCCAAACCGGCTTCGGTCTGGCTCAGGAGGTCAAACTGTCCGCCTGCGACCCGCTGAATTTGGCCGGCGTGATTCTCCCGGGACCGAGGATCCCGGCTGTCCCGACGAACATGCTGGTG
>VFKF01000337.1 GCA_009885705.1 Nitrospira sp.
ACGCGGCGTCATTCTTGCGCGAACTGGCGCGTGAGCTGGGAGCCAGTCTGTGATTGTGGTTTGTTTGGTTCATCTGGTTTCTCTGGTTCGTTTCGTTCAACCAAATGAACAAGATAAACCAAACAAACCAGAGCACCCAATCGACACCCTGTTAGGGTGGAAGCCATGAGCCGCCTGCTTGTTTGTCCACCGGACTATTTCGGCATCGAGTACGAAATTAATCCCTGGATGCGCCGTTCGAACGTTGTCAACTCAGATGAGGCCGTTCGCCAATGGCATCATCTCATGCAGGTGCTCGAACAGGATGTGGGCGCGGTTCTCGAACGGATGAAGCCGGTTCCTGGGCTGCCCGACCTGGTGTTCACGGCGAATGCCGGTATTGTTGTTGGGCGTCAGGCTGTACCGAGTCGGTTTCGCTATCCGGAACGGCGACGGGAAGAGGTCTACTTCGAAGAATGGTTTCGCAGTCAGGGGTACGACGTCGTCAAGTTGGATCCTGGCTGCTTTTTCGAAGGGGCCGGGGACCTCTTGGGTTTTTCCGATACCTGGCTCGGTGGCTATCGACAGCGATCGGACATCCGTGTGTTCCCGACGCTCAGCGATTGGTTTCACCGGGAGATCATTCCACTCGAACTGGTCGATAACCGTTTCTACCACCTCGACACCTGCTTCTGTCCCTTGAGCGGCGGTGAACTCCTGTATTTCCCTCCGGCGTTCGATCATTACGGGCAAGTAGCGCTTGCCGAACGGATCGCTTCATCCCGTCGTCTTGTGGTGCCGGAAGCTGAGGCGCTCCGGTTTGCTTGCAACGCCATCTGTGTCGGGAAACATGTCGTGCTGCCCGCCGGATGCCCGGACACAGAATCCCAGTTGACCTCGCACGGCTATCTCCCCCATCCGGTCCCGCTCGATGAATTTATGAAGTCGGGCGGATCGGCGAAGTGCCTCACTCTTGCCCTCGATTAAAAACGTCATTTGTCATTGGTCAACCGTTAAGCGTGGATGTAGCCAGCATCTGGTCGGATGCAATTTTGTATAGGATGCTCAAACAGCTCGTTCAGCAAGGCCGCAGCGAGTGAAGGACCGAGGCGTACCCTTGCGGTACGTTGAGGGTCTGAACGATGCGAGAACGAAGCTGACGGGCTGTTTCAGCATCCTAACTAGGGTTTTTGTCGGAAGAGGAACGAGCCGTAGAGCCCGGCGATGGCGATGGTGACGAGTTCGATCGTCAGCAGCAGCCGGCTTACGATGGCGTCAGGTGTGGGAGGCGACAGGATAAAATGGAGGCCGAGGAATTCGGGGTCCTGTGGGAGCGGCGTTTCCCAGGGTGGGAAGAGGAAGGCGAGGACGAGCGCAGCAACCATGCCATACAGAAGTTGCAGATTCAGCTGATCCGGTTGTGGCTCGACCCGTGGAGGTGCTGGCGGAGGGGCCTCAATCGGGTCAGCATGGAGCCGCTGGCCGCACTGCGTACAGTAACGGCTGATCTCCGGGAGTTCATGTCGACAGGATGGACAGGTTTTCATATGCAGTTCGGTGCGTAGGCTACACGGAACGGCGCTGCTTTACTAGCAGGATGCTGAAAAAGTCCACGAGCGGTGGAAACGCTGAACGGTGAGCGCTGAACGATGAGCAAAGAAACCCTTCCCATTTCAGTGTTCCGCGTTCATCGTTCTGAGTTTGCTGAATGCGGCCTTGCTGAGAGACTTTTTGAGCATCCTGCGGGGGTATGTTTCCGACGTGCCACGGGCGTGGGGCTATAAACTTCTCGCCTGCCAGAACTGCTTTCCAGCGGTCTGCCCGATGAATGTCGGAGTGGGAGCGAGTTGCCCATCTATCAGAAGTGATAGCCAATACCGACGGAGAGGGCGAGGACGCTATATGTCGCGCGAAATGCGAAGGGGTCGGCGTTCTCATCGCTATGAGCCGATGAGTAGTTCATTCTGGCGCGGGTGTATTTGGCCTCCCCGAAGAAGGTCCATTGACGCGTGATGTAGTATTGTACGCCCCCTTCAGCATTGAATCCCAAAGCGGTACTTGATTGTCCTGTCGCGCCGTCAGATCCTCTGAGGCGCGCCATGAGAATGGAGGGGCCGATGCCGAAGTATGGCTGGAGACGATAGCCTGGATAGCGGAAGATGACATCCGTATCCAACGTAATGACACGATGATGCAGGCCAGACAGGATCGGTGAAGGCGTCGATCCGCCTGGACCAGAGAACGTGATCGATCCTTGTTTCAGGTGGGGAGTGGTATAAGACAATCCTGCCTCTACCCCCAACCATCGCGCTTTTGCAAAGTAATGTCCGAATTTCGCACCCAGGAGTGCGGAGCGTTGCAATGGTTGGTCCGAAAGGCCAAGTCCTCCGAATCCATCCTGTGTGACCTTGCCGTTGCTCAGGCTCTGCGGAAAGGTTGCGCCAAACTGCCCCGCCACGTAGGATTCTGCATACGCCTTGGGCGCAAAGAGAACAATTGGCACCATCAGTGCCACCAGACTTGCGATCACGATAGGTCTTGGTATTCGTAGGGTTTTCATCGCTAACTCCTCCACGTTCACTTGAAAACAATGCCCATTTCATCCTAGTCGGTCGAGGCATTAGGACGAAGAACATTTCATATTCGTACAGAGAGGGAGCAAGGCATATGCCACTTCAGCTATTCCGGCCCCGTTTGAGGAGGCCTGTGGAGCTGGCTTGGACTTGACAAATTTCAAGGGCGGCCTCTCGTTCATTGACAGGCTGGAGAGCCGGTTCCTATAATCCGCCCGCTAATGGATTGCCTCCTGGCTCTGGTCAGTCGTTGTCGATTTTTTAGCAGGTTGCGGAGAA
>VFKF01000222.1 GCA_009885705.1 Nitrospira sp.
CTATCGTGATGGGGCTGGCCAAAGAGGCCCTCTCCACGCCCGCAACAACAGAACAAGAGGGCTCCAAGCGGCGGATTCTGGTGCTTCGCGCGATCCGCAGCCAGGAGAAAGTGCAAGTCGTCGCTGGCCGATTTGGCATCGCGGAGATGGAATTGCACGGTCTGGCCTTCCTGAACGACGTCTCCGATGGCGACAGCCCCAGCCTGTTGATCCGCACCGATGAGGTTACGAACGAGGAAGTCGCCCCGCTCGAAATGACTCTTGTGCTCATCGATGACGATGCCAAGGTGTAATGCGCGATGGGCATCGCGGCGTTGGGCTCCGCCCAAGGACTCGAAGACGTCCTGGAGCCGCTTTAACGCTGAGACCCCTCCGAGTTCATGGATCAGATTGCCTTCCGACCTCGTGACGACAAACCGTTCACCGATCGGCCTGCAGCCTTGCGAGGTCACGGTTCGCACCGCGATCGGTCCCGTGAGTTGCACGCCCACGACGCCCCCATCGAACACCTGATCGTTGAGGAGGAGCCGATTCTCTCCTGCATCACGACCTCCCCCTGCGAGGCCCCCGACGACTTTGCCCTGAGGGTACCGGTCGGTCATGAGGGAGAGGACTTCCTGCATCGGTGTCGAGAAGGGATCGGCGAGAAGAAGAAACGTCGACGCCTCTGGTCCAGGCTCCGGCCACCCCGGCATACGGATTTGGTCCTGCAGATGAGAGACGGAGAGCTGGAGCGGAGTCACGGTCACCCCGGGAAGACAGGCCACCCAGATAGTCATGGCAGCCGCGGCTTCAATCTCTTCCGCGCCGGCAATGACCCCTTCACCGGAACAGCCCAGGCAGACCTTTGCCCGCAAGTCCTTCTGCAACATGGCAGAGATCATGGAAGTTTTGGCTGCGTGGTGGGAGGAGAAAAATACAAACGCCAGATCGATAGGAGCCGTGCCGACTTGCATCAAGATAGCATCGGCAAGATCTCGGGTGGCGGCTTCCGTATCGGTCTTGCGCGAAAGTGCAGTTGCAAACTGAAGCGTACTTGTAGAATGGGTGATCATGGATGAATGTTTGGCCTGTCGATCCCGAGAGGTTAGACCCCTGGATCCATCCGTTCCGGCCGATCCTTCGCCAGCTTGTTGTAGTAGCGCCACATGTAGGAATGATAGTCGTCGAGTTGCGCCAGGAGGTAATGCAGCTCCGTGGGATCTTCTGACTCCAGGGCATGAACCATGCGGCTTTTCAAGAACTCGGTGAACGCATTGGTTTTCCCCAATACGGTCATGAGATTCAAGCCGCCACCGAGTTGATATTCGTTCATGCCATTCCTCCAGTCGCAAGAGCGTCGAAAGAGGATAGCGAGGGGCGAGAGGGAAATGCAAGTCAGAGAATCCGCTGGCCTTGCATGGCCATGTTTCGAAAGTTACTTGGCCTGTCGATCGAGGATGGCACGGAGCTTGGCGAGGGAGATGGCTTCGACACGATGGCCGTCGCGGCCCACCACCGTCGTCGCCATGGTAAGAGCATTGAGGATCGCCTCTTCGGTGGCCTCGACCGTTGCGGTGATCAGCGGATTCATATGGGTGTCGGCCAACTGAGTCACTGTGTAGGTTCGATCTGTTGGATAATGCGGGATGACGTTGGCTGTCGAGAAAGCCAGCATGAAGTCGCCGCTGCCATGCCGCGCGGTGGAGCCGGTGCGTGCCAGCCCGAGTGCCGCACGTTTCGCCAGCCGCGTGAGTTGACGGCCATCGAGCGGAGCGTCGGTGGCAATGATGACGATGATCGACCCTTCACTTTGCCCTGGTGACAGCGCCTGCGCAACGGGAGGGACCGCCTCATAGAGCCGGCCGACCGGCACGCCACCTACGACGAGCTCAGGCCGTCGTCCATGGTTGGCATTGACGAGCACACCAACCGTATACCCGCCCTCGGTCTCTGGTATTCGCCGTGAGGAAGTTCCGATGCCCCCCTTGAATCCATAGGAGACCATCCCTGTTCCGGCGCCGACCGTGCCTTCCTGCACGGCTCCGGATGAGGCACGATCGATCGTTTTGACCACGTCTGCTTCCGACACATGGCGGCCTTGAATGTCGTTCAGCCGTCCATCGTCGCATTCAGCGACGACCGGCGTCAGCGTATCGTCGGTAATGCCGACCTCCGGATAACGCGCGATCATCCAGTTCATGACCCCATTGGCAACTCGTGGCACGTTCAACGTGTTAGTGAGGGCGATAGGATATTCGAGAAAACCTGATTCGCTGACCCAGGCAAGACCGGTCATCTCACCGGTTCCATTGAGCACGAACGAGCCAGCAGGCACTTTCTTATGCCAGACGTCATCTCGGGGGATGACCACTGTCACGCCGGTGCGTACCGGACCATGGCCCGGCACGAGCGGCCCATCGCCGGAGCTGAGGGTAGTCTGTCCAACTTTGACCCCTGCAACATCGGTGATGGCGTTCTGCGTTCCGGTCGGATATTGCCCGATGACTATTCCCAAGTCACGGACTCGCTGACGAGGCTCAGAACTGTCGGCGGCGCCTGCTGATATGCATCCGCATAACATGGACAGAGAGGCCAGGACCGCGATCATGTTGCGGCTATAGGTCATGGGTGGATCCTCGATGGGGAATCTGGACGTCAATGCCGGGATGTTCGGTGCGAATGGCTGTGCCAAGTGACAACGCTTGTTTCTCTTCGCCATGCACGATGAAGACCTTGGCCGGTAATGGATTGATGGCCCGGACATAGGCCAGCAGATCGTTACGGTCGGCATGGGCCGAGAGCCCGTTGAATGTGACGATCTGCGCCCGACGTGGAGTGGGGACGCCGAAGATCGGCA
>VFKF01000357.1 GCA_009885705.1 Nitrospira sp.
AAGTCGTGACGAGCGATAAAATGCTTGTGGCCATGGGGCGGCAACCCAACCTTGAAGATCTCAATCTGAGCGCCACAGGACTGCCACTCAACGAAAAGGGAACCTTGGCCGTCAACGAACATTGCCAAACGGCCCTTCCCCACATTTACGGGGTCGGCGACCTGCTCGGCCCCCCGGGCTTAGCCTCTACAGCTATGGAGCAAGGTCGGCGAGCCGTCTGTCACGCCTTGAGTCTCCCCGAAGGACGTTCATCCGACATTCCGGTCGGCATTTATACGATCCCCGAGATGGCCAGTATCGGGCTGGACGAAGCCGCCGCGCGCGCACGTTATCGAGAGGTCCTGATCGGGCGGGCGCGTTTCGACGAAATTGCCCGAGGTCAAATCTCGGGCATGTCCAACGGTTTAATGAAACTGGTAGCCGATCCGACCGGAGTGTACCTATTGGGGGTGCAGATCATCGGAGAGGGAGCGACAGAGCTGATTCATGTGGGCCAGATCGCGCTACAACATGCAGCCACGATCGATTCGTTCGTGGAGAATATTTTCAACTTTCCTACCTTGGCAGAAGGCTATCGCATCGCAGCGCTTGATATTGCAGGGCAACGGCACAAACGACTGGCTTCACAGGCCGCATGAACTAGCGAGAACGGGCTGGACGAGTCGAAACAAGTCCAGATATCGAGCGATTCGAAACTTACACTCCACATAGTGCGTCACAAGAACTTCGCTTACCCGTTTGATTGGAAGACGGAATAGGCGCCCGACTCCTCCCCTACCGGCATCACTACAGACGATTCCTGCTTCTGCGACGACACCAATAAACCAGATGCGAGAAATCGCGCATCGATCACGCCCAAAATATGCTGCCGCAATTCATCACGAAAGGGCGCAAGACTCTCATCGTGAAGGTAGCGATCAACCGTGCGAGGCAACCGCCGTCTCCAGGCCTGTGCCGCCTGCCGCGCACCCTCTGCAGCAAGTCCTCCACGGCTGAGAATGGCACGGACCTCCTGCTCGAAAAATCCGACATGCACCTCTTCGTCTTCCATAATCGACGTGAGATCTGGACGCAACCCCACTAACAGCCGTGCGAACTCCAGCCCCAACGTTTCGTATCCATACAGATGGACCGCAAGGACCCTCCATTGATCTGGCACACGTGGAAGTGCAGTCTTCCCATGCGACTTCGTTCCCAACAGCAGCTCGAACTGCTTGAGGTGCTGCGCTTCTTCTTCCTCATGCCGCCGTAAAAACTGCAACACTCCTGGAGGAACGTCCTGCGCTTGCGCAGAGCGTACCGCCCACAAGGCCATCGCCTCCGCTTTCAGGAATTGCTCAAGGATCGCATGCTCGCAACTGGAGGGAAGGGGATGAATCATGCGACAGTCTACCGGAACGGATAGGTTGGAACCAACAGGCAAGTGGAAACAAAATATATCGAACGCGATAAAAGGCCGCCGATTATACTAAAAATACTGTTGCCACGCTGTAGACACTCTCCAAATCATTCCTGTATTATATCGCCCGGTTACGTACCATCGATTCTGGCGGTGTAGCTCAGTTGGTAGAGCAGCGGACTCATAAGCCGCGGGTCTCCCGTTCAATCCGGGACACCGCCACCACATCTCACTGCGTGCGCGCCCCCCTCTTCATACTGATCGCCTCAAGACATCTTTACCAGTACTTCTATCCGCAACAGCCGCCAGCAAACACCTGTCGCTGCAGGGAAGCCCTCCAGCAACTCGCACAAAGTTCGACGGTCGAATGGGTCATTCCGTCCACGCACGCAATACGTTGTTGATCCACCGCCCCACAGTCAGAGCAAGCACCGGCGATTGGCACATCCGCTCTACGCTCTTCAGCCAGCATGAGACGCCATCTTTGTGTTCGGACGTACATGGCGATTGCATACTGCTGACATGAACTCTTGCCCACCTTTAAAATTCACCAGATTTTTCCACAGCCGAACCGAAAGAGGCTTGGCCTTGGCACGACAGAGCTCCCATTGCATCTCACGCAACTGAGCATTTAAAGAATCCACCGTTCGCTCCAAATCAACGAGCCGGTCTGTCTCTACAAATCTTCCTACTGTCATCATCCTGCCCTCCCTTCTGTATTTACAGCGCACAATGCCGAATCACGCCGATGAGAATGCCTTCGATATGAAACGTATCTGCCGCTCGCACGATAATCGGCTGCATCGCTGAGTTCGCAGGACGCAGCTCAATGTGTGAGTCCTTCTTGAAGTAGGTCTTGATCGTCGCCTCGTGATTCACCAACGCCACGACGGTTTGCCCGTTCTGCGCCGTCGCCTGTTTTCTCACCACCACCAGATCGCCAGGGAGGATACCGTCATCCTTCATCGACTCCCCTTTGACACGGAGTGCAAACGTATCTCCTCCCCGTAACATGCTAGGCGGCACATCGATGAGTTCGGACTGGAGAACCGGCTCAATCGGTACGCCAGCCGCCACCATCCCCACCATGGGAATTTCAGACGTCCGCCCCAACCGCTCCAATGCGACTTGGACCATTCCGGGAATACGGCGCATACCAGATTCGTAGCGAGCAACCGACACACGTGTCGTCTGCAATGCATCAGCAAGTTGCTGCTGGGTCAGCCCAAGCTGCTCTCGAACTCGTTTCAGATCGTTCGGCTTCATATTGTAACCAATGGTTACACATAGTATATCAGACTGTCAAGCCCCTCATTTGATCTCCCAATAATGATGAAGAAAACCCAGTCCAGCAGAGATGTCTGTGCATAACTCGACGAAAACATCGCTCCCAGAGCAGCAGTCCTGATGTTGATGCGTAAAATGCCCTTCTCTCACTAGGCTTTGTTGTTTCTAACTTATTTTTCGAGAAGTACCCCTATATCTTGTGGTGGTACGTCATTTCCCACCAATGCCTATTTTTTAGGCAAAGACGTGTCGAGGATAGATAAATGAGCAGTATTTTGTAGGCAAGGGGATCTTATGAACAGACTTATCCACAGAAGTTGGGGAGAGGGTTTCGTGAACATTTCCCTTGACCTTTGTATCCAAATTTTCTACCTGCACCATCGAGATGTGCCTGCCATCCATCGCAGGATGAGGCCTGAGACAGGTGCGCAATGCACGATATGGACAGAAGTGGTTTCCACCTTAACGAGCTTGTCATGTGCGCCAGAGTCTGCCTGGGATCAAACAGGATAGGGTAAAGGCTTGATGTTGATGCCGTACGAATAACTGGACGAGAAGGGGGCTACATTCCGTCGGCTGAGGCGCTAAGAGAGGTACCTATTGAGGGCAGTGCAAGAGCCCTCTTCCATTCCCAGGATGAGAGAGATCAAGCCATAGCACTCTTTCGTCTTGCAGGAGACCACCATCTGTTTTCGGAATCTGCAAAATATGCCCGCTGGCGCAGAGCATTCTCCAGCAGGCAGTCGCAATGAAGGCCACCCAACTCCGCGAAGTCGCCACTGACTGGGTGACCACCATCGACTCGCTGATCGCCGACTATCAGTGCCGCTAGCACCGGTCTCTTCTGCCCACTCTGAGCTCAGCACTGAGCGCGTCCCAGACCTAGTCTTCTTCCGGGTTAATGATGTGGAGACCAGCAGAGCGACAGGCCGTCAGTAATTGCTGATCAGCACTGACGACCGTCAAGCGTAACGGCTTGAGCTCCAACGCCAGCGCCAAATGCAAGACCTGCGGTGAGCGAAGGGCCGGATATTCCAGGGCAAGCTCTTTCGTCGCCAAATACGTCTGCATCGTCGGGGCGATGAACTGGAAGAGGCCCTCTTGCGACTCTTTCTCGAACTTATGAATCACCGAGTAACAATCGTCACGGGTGATGTCGCCGTGGTGGGCTCTATTTGAGAATGCCGTATAAAAATCGGTGACGGACCACGTTGGCACAATCGCGACCATGCCCCGCTTCACCATCAGCTTGCCGATGATGCGTGTGCCGCGCTCCATGCTGTACCGTTTCACCAACGCCGTTGAGTCAAAATAGTAGTACGGCATGCGCTCAGATCCTCCCCTTCAGAATGATGGCAGCCAAGGGGCCCGGCATTTTCGAGAGCCGATCTTGGATTTCATCCAGCGGCAACTCGTCATATCCCTCTTTCCGAAACTTGTCGGCCAGATTTCCCTGGTTGAACGATGCGGTATCGTTCTTGAGGCGATCGCCCAGCCGGCGTTTCGCCAAACGGCTGGGAACTCGCTGATGTGTGACCGTCAGCCCGCGGCCACGGCTCCGTGGTGCACGAGTGGTTGTCTGTCCTGCTCCTGATTTCGCTTTGGCCATACCCTCCCTCTCTCTCTGAATTAGTGGGGTGCTGACGCCGGCATAGAGACCTGCCCGTCCCGCGGACATCCCGCAAGCTGGCTTGATAATGCCGGTAATTCCGCCTCTCCGTACACATGTGCCGCAATGGCCTTCGCCACATCGGCAGAAAACTCATGCTGCATAACACGCACAACTTTGGCTGTCGCCTCACGCTCCGACAAATGGCCTTCCTTCCCGCCCTTTGACAAGGCCCCCACCACCCGTTGACTGGCGACATCCACGACTTCAAAATCGCTGCACCAGCGCACGAACTTGAACTGCGGATCGCGCACGTCGATGGGCCATACCCGTACTACGCCCCTCACCAGCAGCTCCGGAGATGGTCCGTTTGGATCGCTGCCCATCGATCGATCTCCGCTCCCAGAACGACTCGTGACCTGCAATCCTTCCTTCAACAGACCCTCCGTCATGGCACGTTGAACCGGTTCAGCCTGGTCGTATCCGGACCCCATGCCCGGCTACGAGGTCATCCGTGACCACTTGGCGTTCTACGTGTGGAGCGTGGACGAGGCCTGGGTGGGCGATGAGCTGGCGACGCCCCAGCCGGGTCACTTCTATGGGGGCTG
>VFKF01000533.1 GCA_009885705.1 Nitrospira sp.
CTAGGTAGTCCTCCACAGCGCATGTCCAACGAAGGTTGGTTCATCTGGTCTATCTCGTCTATCTGGTCTGTCTGGTTGGTGAGACCGGAAATTCATCCAGAAGAATCAGATAGACCACCCAACCAGACAGACAAGCCCCTGCGCGCTCCGCGAGCAAGAGGACGATCAGGCTGCCCCCTTCCCAACTTGATGTTCCAAATTGGAACTTCAAACCGTTTTGGATTCGGATGTTTCACGAACAACGAGGAAAGAACAACACCTGTGCCGGACAGATGGGCCCAGTCGTCCCGTCCTCAGGCTGCGGGAAGCACCTTCACCTTGAGTCGGACCTGTGCTCCAAGGCGGGCCAGTATGTCGATCAACGCATCAGTACTGAATAAGTCGATACGCCCCCGGAGGAGATCGCTGACGCGCGGCTGAGTCACGCCGAGGATCTTGGCTGCCGGTTTCTGTTTGAGACCGCGCGATGCAATGAGCTTCTGCACCTGAATCATGAGATCCGCCCGGACCAACAGATGCTCGGCCTCTTCTCGGCGAAACCCGATGTCACGGAAGACATTCCCGGTGGACGGTGTGATTTTCAGTTTCATGCTGCCACTCTCCCTTCTCACTCCATGCACCGCTGAGCGCTGTGCCATAAGTTGCTGATAGCGTTGTCTGGCAAGTTCGACATCGCGTTTCGAGGTTTTCCTCGTCCGTTTTTCAAACGCATGAAACACATAGATCGCTTCTGCAAACTTGACGACATAGCAGACACGATGTTCCACCGCGGTATGGATTCTCATCTCACAGACGCCGGGACCAATCGTCGCCATCGGCTTCCAGTCCGCCGGCTTCAGCCCCTGCTGAATTTGACGGAGTTGAAAACCTGCGAGCCTCCTCGCATCCGGCGGGAATGCCTGGAGGTCATGCCGCGCTGAGCCGAGCCACAGGATCGCTTTTTCGATCACGACATAAATATGCAAGTTTCAGCATATTACTGTCAAGCGCGAGGCTCGTCCCGTGAATTTCTATTCGGCAAACCACCATGTCTGCTTTTGCCTATGTACGCGAAGGGGTCTGCAGCGGGTGGTACTCACCGGGGATGCCAGCGCGGGGTGCGCACCTGACCGGAGGACCGAGGTATCCACCGAGGCTGAGCCGTCCCTATAACAATGCTCCTTCCAAGCTTGCTCGCACCCCTTTCCCTTTCATGGGGACCAAGGCTTCGAAGTGGCCTGAATCGGTC
>VFKF01000231.1 GCA_009885705.1 Nitrospira sp.
CCGGCTCAATACTGACAGAAGAGCGCTTGCCGTATCCTCTTCAACGTGGAACCCTGTTGCCTGCCCAGCCTGCTGAGCAGGGACGGTCAATGGCACGACCGTATCCGCCAACCCACCCGTCTTTCTCACAATGGGAACAGTTCCGTAACGAAGACTATAGAGCTGACTCAATCCGCACGGCTCATAACGTGAAGGCATCACAAATACATCTGCCCCACCTTCGATGCGATGCGCAAGACCTTCGTCAAAACCAAGACGAAGTCCCATGCGATGAGGATAGCGCGCCTGAAGGGCCTGAAATGTCGCTTCGAGCTCTGGCTCACCGGTTCCCAAGATCACCAATTGCAAATCCATAGCCATTAGCTGTGGAATGATGGCCGCCACAAGATCTATCCCCTTCTGCGACGTCAGCCGTGCAATCACGCCGAGGAGCGGAACCGATGTTTCAGGAATATGAAACTCTTGTTGGAGAGCCTGCTTACAGCGCAGCTTCCCCGAACGATCGGTCACTGAGTAATTTGCTGGAAGATAGGGATCCGTCTCCGGGTTCCATCGATCGATGTCGATCCCGTTCAAGATGCCCTGAAACTGGTCCGCACGGTTGCGCAATACACCCTCTAGCCCAAAGCCACATTCAGGCGTGAGAATTTCCCGTGCGTAAGTCGGACTAACCGTCGTCACATAATCGGCAAAGACGATTCCCCCCTTGAGCAAATTCACGGAACCATAGTACTCAAGCCCCGCAGGCGTAAATAGCGACTGCGGCAACCCGGTTTTCTCGAATTGCGCTCCAGGGAACACCCCTTGATACCCCACATTGTGGAGCGTCAATACCGTGCGCACACCCTGAAACTCCGGCCGGCCTTGACCCATGGTCTTGAGGTAGACAGCACACAACGCCGCTTGCCAATCATGTAGATGAAGGAGATGGGTTTTCCATTGGTTCACAATATGTTGATGTGCGATTACCTCAATCGTTGCACGACAGAAAAATGCAAACCGGTCGAGATTATCCTGATAGTCGGCGCCTCGATCTCCGTATAGCCCGGGCCGATCAAAGAAGGCCTCGTTCCGGACTGTCCATACGCGGACATGGCGGCCATCGCTGCCGACGGAAATGACATCTTCCTCGATCAGCGTGTCGACAAGCCCCTGAGGAGTCGGCACTTGGAGACGACAGACAGGACGGAATGACCGCCCAGACTCACTCAGGCAGCGATAGCGGGGAAGCAGAAGGATGACATCATGGCCAAGCTTTGCCAGTTCAAGAGGCAACGCGCCAGCGACATCAGCAAGCCCGCCGGTCTTGGCATAGGGAACCGCCTCGGAAGAAACCATGATGAGATTCAAAGGATACTTGGTCACGGAAGGCCTACAAGACACAGACATTATGGAGCAGTCGGCACTTCAATCCTGGAGCGAAATTTTTCTTCATGCTGCCAGCTACGACCCAAGGCATGGAGCTGAGCCGCCGTCAACGCTTCGCGATAGACAAGCCGTTCTTCAAAAAATACCACCAGCCACCCGCGATCGGGATAAGCCAGAAACAACGCATCGCCGGCTTCAATATGGACCTCCCACCCTCGTGGCGGTTCGCCGCTCGCCAGCCTCGACCGTGGCATCAGCGAATCATCTTTCATACCGAAGAACTGCATGAACTCAGCATGCTGATACGTCGGCGCCCCCCATGCCCCGACAAACGCACGCGGGGTCAACTGATGGAGCACTAACTCATTATCTCTGACATGGCGCTCTTGCTCTTCTAGTGACGGCATCCCGCTGCACCCAAGTGCCGATCCAAGAGCGACCACCAGCACTACAATTACCCACTTCGAGAGTCTCAGGCCATTGAAGTCCCGGGATAACGGGGCACCACAATCGGTCGCGATGATACCGGTACAATCTCTCACAACAGACGCCGGCTCCTTGGCTCACTCGGCTTCACGGGCTGACAAATATCGCATTGGCAAAGCCGCCGAAGGAGGGCATAGGAGTAAATCCCTGTGTCGTGGCCGTCGCTCCACGTAAATTGCAGCGCATACCGTCCGACCGGCTGCACATCCTGCAACATGATCACGATGGGGACATCGTCCGGCTGCAAACGCCGGACGCCTGACCACTCATCGACACAGGCGGCACAGGGACATTGCTGGCGGAGATACCGAACGGGGTAGACAGCCTTGTGCCCGTCGCTCCATTCGATACCCAACACGCCCTTCTCGACCCAGGCCATGTCTTTCGGTTCACAGAGGGTCTCTGTCATGCCAGGCAACTCCCTTTCACAACGAACCGACGATTCATGTTCATGACGGATACGCCAAGAAATTCACGGGAGGCAGTTGCCTCCCTGCCACGACTGTAACATACCCTTCGACTGCTCGCTCCACCTCGTACCTGACTTGCCCTGCGGCCCTCAAGCGATCGACCATTATTGGCGAAAGCCGCAAGGCCTGATGCAGAAAGGCCAGACTCCCTCGCGAGAGCGGCAAACAGCGGAAGGTCTGGCGCCCAGCACAGGCCACACAAACCAGGCCTCCTGAGAGAGGCGAGAACTGAGGCTCTCCTACCAACCGGCCCTTGCCACAAGCCGCACAGTGATCGGTCTCAGGGCGAAACCCGATAAGACCCAGCAGACGAATCTGAAACAACAACGCGGTCAACGCCGGATCCTGGCTCGTGACTAAGGCGCGCAGCCCCTGCTCGAGCGTCTCGAAAAGCGGCAGATCAGGATCCCCGTCCGGTGTCACGGCACCGACCACATTGACCATCCTGGCGGCAGCGGTCATGAGCGTCAGGTCTTCTCGAAATCTCATGAACGGCTCCACGAGATCGACTTGAGAAATTCGAAAAAGTGAATCGCCGGATTTCTCGAATAGGTTGAGATGGCAGATAGTGAGCGGCTCAAGCGATGCGCCGAGCCGGCTCTTCATCCGGCGAGCCCCCCGCGCGACCCCGCGAACCTTCCCCATTTCCTTGGTATAGAACGTGACGATACGATCCGCGTCGCCCCACTTCCGACTATTCAGCGTAATGGCCGCCGTCTTGATCAGCGGCATAGGGATGGCGTCCGTTGAGGTAAAAAACCCGCCTGACGGCAAGACCGCATGGCCAGTCCCATTAGCGGAGGTGTTCCATAAATATCGTGGCCAGGGAGAGATAGATGGTAATACCCGTGATGTCATTCGCTGTCGTCACAAATGGTCCGGCCGCCACAGCAGGATCCACTCCCATGCGCTTCAGCAGAATGGGCATAAACGTCGCCATACTGGTCGAAACCATGAACGCGATAATCAGCGATACGCCGACGACCATACCCAGAAATGCTTGATGCCAAATCCAGCCCACGATCGTCAGAATCACACCGCACGCGAGTCCCATCAAGAGGCCGACCTTGATTTCCCTGATAAATACGGTGCGCACATCCGTCAGCTCGATCAGCCCTGTCGCCAATCCTCGAATGATGAGGGTCGAAGACTGGAGACCCACATTTCCACCCATCGCGGCAATGACCGGGATAAAACTGACAATGGCTACGACTTCCTGAAGCGTGTATCTAAACTCCCACAGAATCGCGCCGGACAACAAGCTACCGACAAGATTTGTAAAGAGCCACGGGAGCCGATGTTTCGCCGACG
>VFKF01000436.1 GCA_009885705.1 Nitrospira sp.
ATCCTGCGCCACGTCCCCGACGGCACGCTGATACTCAGGCTGAAGGATATCGACAGAACCGGCCTGCTGGCCCATACCGTTGGCGATGACCGTACGCCACTCAGGATTCGCCGTCATCCACCCAGGCTCATGGAAATTGAGCGACGCCAAAACCGCCATCCCCTTGGCATGGGCGACAGGCACGATCATTTTGAACCGGTCCGCGACGACCGGAGCCTTGGTGGTGTGACCAAATACCCCCATCGGGCCTGGCGCCCCTGCCTCGAAAATCAACGAAGTCACACCGGCGTCGGCCAGCTGCGCAATCCAGAGCCCGACATCGGGCACCGTGAGCCAGTCCTGGTTCGGCAACCAGAGCGCAACCTGCCGCCGTTCCAATAAAGAGGTCGAGCCGAAGCTCCGGCGAAAGGTGTCCAAGCGATTGAGCGCATGAAAGGCATAGGTGCCGGCAAGCGGAACAGAGGGCGGCGCCGCCCCAACCACCGTGCGATAGACCGACAGCGCAGCCGGGAGATCCCCACGCTCCTCATTGGAACGTGCAAGCCACCATCGCGCTTCACTCAACCTGGGAGAGCTGGGATTGGAGGCGACGAATCGTTGGAAGAGCACAGCGGCCAGCGGATACCGCTCTTGCACATAGGCCCGATAGGCGGACTCAAGAAGCTTGGCCTGAGCGTCCAGTGCCGGATCGGCACCGGACGCGACAGACGGCGATGAAGCAGGAAACTGGTGCGCCAGACCGGCGCACCCGGAAAGGATCACGAGCAGGCCGCTCACAATCCATCGCACGAATTCAGGCCAACAATACACAGAAAATCGTATAGCCATGAATCCCCAACAGGAAGCTCAAAATGGCCGTCCAGCAAGGCCGCAGGCGAGTCGAAACCGGAGGCGTACCCTCAGGGGTACGTTGAGGATTTCGATGAGCCGA
Organism: Nitrospira sp.; assembly: GCA_009885705.1. Classification (GTDB taxonomy): domain Bacteria; phylum Nitrospirota; class Nitrospiria; order Nitrospirales; family Nitrospiraceae; genus Palsa-1315. The sequence goes on from VFKF01000436.1 coordinate 932, forward strand.
GCACGAAGCTGGCGGCCGTTTTCAGCTTCCTGCTAGCCGACAATGTCGGTTTGGGGGAAGAAATACGAGACCTCAAACTTCGCCGTCTCCGGCGAATCGGATCCATGCACCGCGTTGAATTCGATGTTCGCGCCATGCGCCTTGCGGATCGTGCCCGCTTCGGCCTTGGCCGGATCGGTTGCACCCATTAGATCGCGGTTCTTTTTGATCGCGTTGTCGCCCTGCAGCACCAGCACCACGACCGGACCGGACGACATGAACGTGCAGAGGCTGTCGAAAAACGGGCGGGCCTTATGCACGGCATAGAACCCCTCGGCCGTCGACTTCGAAAACTGCATCATGCGGATGGCCACTGGCGTCAGACCGGCCTTTTCATAGCTGGCAATAATGTCGCCAATCGCATGCTTCTTGACCGCATCCGGCTTGATAATCGCTAAAGTTCGTTCACTCATGGGATCTACGGTTCCTCCAGACAGTTAAAGAATAGATTGAACAGCACTGGCGCATTATAAGTGGCTGATAATGGGCTTGCAAGGGTTGTTGACATCATCCCTAGAACCGCTACACTGCGCATATGATCGACCAAGAACTAATGGCGCGGCCTCAGCAAATCGCACAAGAGGTCGCGCATCTGGCCAGACGTGTCCTAGGCACCGACATCGAGGTCATCTGGTTTGAGTCCTGGCCAAAAGGCACCGCCAGACCCCACTCCGATATAGACATCGCCATCGCCGGTTCCAGCGCATTCCCGCCTGAGCAAATGGCAGAACTCCGAGCGCTTATGGACAATGTGCCAACACTTCATGAAATCGACCTCCTAGACCTCCACACCGTCGGCGAGACGTTCAGGAATGAGATTGAGCGTTACGGAATCCGCCTATGACCGCACGGCTCGACAGCTTCAGCCTCGCCATCGTGCGCTTAAACGAAGCGCTCGTGGCTTCGAAAACAGACCTCAACCGAGATGCCGCTATTCAACGCTTTGAGTTCTGCTTCGAGCTGGCCTGGAAAGTAATTCAAGAACAGGCACGGACGGAAGGGCTAGACTGCCAATCGCCGAAAGGTTGCCTCAAGCTCGCATACAAAAATGGCTGGATCGGCGACGAAGCCGGGTGGCTCGCGATGCTCGAAGACCGAAATCGCACCGCCCACACCTATGACGAAGCACTCGCCAAAGCCGTGTATCACCGGCTCTCAGCACATCTCCCCCTCCTGCAAGCGCTGGACGCATACTTGCGAAGCCCGCACGCCTGAACACTCGGGAACCTCGCTGGGTGAGGTCCCTCATGTCGTCCTCACAATCTAGCCAGTACAGCTACCCACTTCTAGAGCATGCCGTGCTAGATCAGATCAAAATTCTGATGTCGAAGGCTCTCGTTATCCTGGCCGTGACAGTGCAGGCCTCACGATTTCTTTGAGGCGAGAAAACAGGGTTCACTCTTCCCCTCATGCCATCGACTCCTCCGCCTGCTTCAGTCGCCGGCTGATCGTGGCTGCATGCACGCCCAGATACGCCGCAATCTCGGCAAGACGATACCCATACTGTCGATAGGCCCTGTGAATGAGCCGCGGCTCCGTATCGTTCCGCCGAAAGAGCACGCGCAAGGTAGGCCGCTGGGCCTGTGTCTGCTTGCGGGGGACATCGCGAATCACCCGATTCGGCTGGTGCTGGGACACGAAGTCCTCGGAGCCCAGATAGATCTGCCCTTGCAGGTCCTCCCAGGGACAGGGTCCACCACGCCCCTCGGCCACGAAGGTCCGATACTGCTCCCGCGCAAGTCCTACTTTTTGGCCAAATTGACCGAGCACCCAGTCGGTCGTCAGCCACGCCGGAGCCGTCGCCTCCCCCACCGTCGCCCGGTAGCTGCTCCAGACCCACTGCCGGGGATGCGGCACCATCTTCGCCCGCACCGGATTCAGCACCACATAGCGGCACAGTTCCAACAAGTGCGCCTCTTTCTCCACCAGAATCGCCGTGAAGCACCCCTGAAAGAGATGTCCCACTCGGTCATGTTGCCGGTTGTACGCTTGCGTATAGCGGCCATTGAGCTGGCGCATCCCGAGCGAGAGATTCGGCTGCGGAGTTTCGACCAGGAGATGATAGTGATTGTCCATCAGACAATAGGCATGGCAGAGCCAGCCATAGCGATCGACGACATGCGCGAGCAAGGAGAGAAAGAGAGATCGATCGCGGTCGTCCGCCACGATGTCCTGTCGCGCATTGCCACGACTGGTGACATGGTAGACCGCGCCGGAAAACTCAAGCCGTAAGGGACGTGCCATGAACCAGGAGCCTACGCCTCACAATGTGCGATTGCAAGACCTGACCCCTATTCTTCTTTATGACTCTTGCGATCGGTGACGGTGGCGACATTCCCGTTATTGTCATAGGTGTAGGTCTCGGTGTGGAGGAGCGGATCTTTTCTCGTCCCCGTCCGGTTCATGTTGTTGTACGTGTAGACCGTCTGCTGGCTCTTGGCATCGGTGACGGTCAAGAGATTGCTGTTGGCGTCATAGGTGGAAGCGCTATTGACCTAATCCAAAGAGAAACCTTCGTAGCCCCATGACAAAACCTGCTGAACCAACAATGAGACAGATCGTCCCGATAACGTACCAATAGACAGTTAAGCCCTTGGCACCGAGAAGTTTCTTTAGCAATACACCAGAAAGTCCCAATAACATGTCCGCGGAGGGATCAACAAAAAACTTTACCCTCCTCCAGGTGGAGTAGACGATTGCTGTCCCGATAAGTATGAAGGCCCAGCAGATAAGAAAATAGAGGTATAAATCATCTAAGTTGGTCGCTTCATTCATAGAGCCACCGTTTCCATTACGCCATACATGCAAACAATGATATTCACAGAAAAGCAAAATCCTTATTTCTGTGGACTGCTAATCGCCCCGCCCGTTGGATACAAGTCCCAGCCGAAGTTAAGGTTAAATCCCTGAGAAAGATAGGACTGGTTGCTCCCGTCAAAGTCTGGATTTGGGATGAAATTGGTTCCGAGCGATCCATGCTTGAAAAGTCCCAGGTCAATCGAAAACTGATCGATATAGGAAGGCGGCTCACCTATCTTGCATTGAAAGCCTGCTCCAAAATTAGGCGGGAGCACCGTTTCCTTGGAAACGTCAATCTGCTGTCGAAAGATGAATTTGACTATATCCAACTGATAATTGGTTCCTCCAGTTTGCACACTGGCCTTCAATTCAAAAAGGCCAAGAATAGGGGTCAGGTCTTGCGATCGCACATTTTACTTCCTTCGCCCACTCCCACATGCTCTACCAACGCATTGTACGCACGCACGTACCGAACACAAGAAATCCTTTTACTTCATTATGAAGCCAACTGGATGACACAGAGCAATGACGATCACTTAGAAACCATTGAGTGGGGGAGGTCTACAATGGAAGACTACTGAAACTATGCGGCAAGTTCGTTCGGTTTGTAGAGGCCCGTTCGGTGATGATGCGGCGGTCAGCTACCGGGTGATGTCGAAGGATGGAGTAACCAGATACATCAGGGGGATTGCCCTGGTTGTCACGACTGGAGCAATCCCCTGTACTGCAAGCTCAGGATACGCGCCCTATCGGGTGGCGCGACGCCACGACAGTGTCAAAGTCCTCAGTCCTCAGTCCTAAGTGCTGAGTCGGCACCGATCAAGCATCCTTACTCAGGCTGAGCACTGAGCACTCAGCATTCATCTCTTTCAGAATGTCGCGCATGTGCATGAAGGCTTTGGCGCGATGACTGATGGTGTTTTTTTGATCTGCGGAGATCTGCGCCAAGGTTTTCCCGAGTGCTGGAACGAAGAACACGGGATCGTATCCGAACCCTAA
>VFKF01000276.1 GCA_009885705.1 Nitrospira sp.
TGAGCGAGGGAGATGTCCTGGTCGTCTGAAATCGTCGTATGACGGTCGAGGTGACTCACCATGGGTCATGAATTGAGGGAGAGAGAGGCTGCTGCGATGGAAGTGAGGGCGGCTGTGAGCGATCGACGTCACTCCGTGATGCACAATCCAGCATGGTTACCGTCAAGATACCTCGACGATCAATAGCGCATGAACGTTCGTCGTGAAGATGGATATCGAGCGACGGAGCACTCACGGAGTCTCACATCAAGCGGTGCATGTATCATCGTGGGATTGGTATCTGGGCAGTCCTGAGAGGGCATTGCGGTTCCCCGCCGCGATGGTCGTAGCGGCGAGGAAGGGTGAAAGTCTAAGGATCGGTAGATCAATGGGGAGCGATAGGGAACAGTAAGGGAATAGTGAAGCAGATTCCTGCCTGGATCACCCTAGAACCTACGGTATCGACGAACAGGTGGGGCAATCGTTCAGCCCGGCCAGCATGTTGCGGTCTAGCTGAGGATTTCTCCTCTTAGCCTCTAGGCGGGAGTAAATTTCAGCGAAACGCCGTTAATACAGTAGCGGAGTCCGGTCGGCTTCGGGCCGTCATCGAAGATATGACCCTGGTGGCCGCCGCAGCAGGCACAGTGCACTTCAGTGCGGGTCATGAAGAATTTCGAATCGGTGCGCGTCTCCACCACCTTCGGATCGATCGGCTGCCAGAAGCTGGGCCAGCCGGTGCCGCTGTCGAATTTATGCTCCGATGAATAGGCCGGGAGGTCACAGCCCGCGCAGTAGTAGGTGCCAGATGCATGATTCTCATGGAACGGGCTTGTAAACGCTCGCTCCGTGTCTTCATGGCGCAAGACCTGATAGGCCGCAGGCGACAGCTGCTTCTTCCACTCGTCGTCGGTCTTCGTCACTTTCACAATGGCACCGATCTCAATTTTTGGTGGCATGGGTGATCTCCCTTTCTTGTAGGGGCGTATGGCCAATCAGTCGAATCGCAGGATCAATCCTTACATAGAGACTTACGGAAGGGCAAGATGTGTGCGGCGGAGACGGGTGCCCCACCTGCTCCGGCACTTCGGCGCGACCACATTACGCTGCTCATCTGCTCGATGCCGAAACTTGTTCCGTTCCTCGCTTCGAGTGAACGGACCTTCGAACATCGGCATCGCCAGCCGGAAGCTGGTCGCATCTGATCAACAAGTGTGGTGTCCGCGCCTTCGTACAAGTCGCAGATGGAGCAACCGTCTCCGCCGCACCTGGGAAGGGAGGGAGGAAAGAGCTGTGAGTCTCTCAACGCCAGAGGAATTGAAGACTGCTGCGCGCCGCGAATGGGTTTCGATGGCGCTCATTTTTCATCTGCTTCAATGTAGACTCTTGCACGGTAGTACGCCATTGGCGTAGTATGCAACATGCGGTTTGTCGAGACCCCGGTGTTTACTGCCGCGCTTCGGCGGCATCTGGACGATGAGACCTATCGTGCGCTCCAGCTGGCGCTTCTGCTACGGCCTGCACAAGGCCCCATCATTCAGGGAGGCGCGGGGTTACGGAAACTCCGTTGGGCTGTACCTGGTCGAGGCAAACGAGGCGGAGTCCGCCTCATCTACTATTGGGAGCCTGCAAGCCAGACGTTCTATATGCTGTATCTCTATGCGAAGAACGAGCAGGGCGACTTGACGGCAGCGCAACTCAAGGTGCTTGCCAGACTCGTTCGGGAGGAACTCACATGAAGGAACCGGCATTTGAAGAGCTACTGACGAGTATTCGGCAGGCGGGAAAGATACGCCGAGGCGCTATGAAACCTGCTCGAGTCACCACGTTCCGACCGGCTGACGTAAAGAGCGTTCGCGAAAAGCTTAAGGCGTCGCAAACCGAGTTCGCTCTGATGATCGGTGTCAGTGTCTCCACGCTCCGCAATTGGGAGCAGGGACGGCGGACACCGGACGGCCCGGCACTCGCGCTCCTGCGTGTCGCGGCGTGCAATCCCCGGGCGGTGGCCGAGGCCCTGCACCGCGAACCGCGCAAAGGCGCAGCCTAGGCCCATCTGGCCTGCTAATTGACAGGCGTGCGGCGGAGACCGTTGCCCCACCTGCTCCGGCACTCCGGCGCGACCACACTACGTTGTTCATCTGCTCGATGCCGAAACTTGTTCCGTTCATCGCTTCGCGTGAACGAAACTTCGAACATCGGCATCGCCAGCCGGAAGCTGGTCGCATCTGATCAACAAGTGTGGCGCCCGCGCCTTCGTGCAAGTCGCAGATGGAGCAACCGTCTCCGCCGCACCTGGGAAGGGAGGGAAGAAAGGACGGTGGGGCCCCGTTCATCCGGTGACGTTCGCGCTATTCAACGTTACCACTTCGAACTCCGTAGAAGTGCCATTGGTAATGTGATCAGGTAGGTGAGAGACTTGCTGTGATGGACGACTTGGGATAGAGTAGGTCCATGCGAGCATCCAGTGCTGCAGCACAGAGAACGATACCGGCCGCCGAAATCAAACGCCGAGGGCTGTCGGCGGTGGATAAGGCTTTGAAACGTGGACCGGTGCATGTCCTCAAGGACAACGAACCGGCCTATGTGATCATGGCTGAAGACCAGTTCCGCGAGTTGTCCGATCGGTATCGCAAGTCGTATATCTCCCGCATCCGTCGATCGTTGAAAGACCTGAAAGCGGGACGAGTGCGTCGCGTGGCAGCGCAGACGTTGATCGACGAACTGGGCCTCAATGCCTGATGTATTCGCTGGTCTCGACCGCTTATTTTGACCGGCGTGTCCTTAAGTTTACCCGAGCCCATCCTGAACTCAAGAAACCTCTCGCCAAAGTTCTGAAGAATCTCGAATCGAATCCCTTCCAGCCGTCCCTTCGGTTGCATCCGCTCAGTGGAGAACTTGAAGGGCTGCACGCTGTCAGCGTGACCTACGCCTACCGCATTACCCTGACGCTTCGTGTGACGAAGAAAGAGATTGTGTTGCTCGATATCGGAAGCCACGACGAAGTCTATCGATAGCCTGACCAGCGCGCCTGGGACCTACGGCACAAGTGCTCGTGCAAGTCGCAGATGGAGCAACCGTCTCCGCCGCACCTGGACAAGGAGGGAAGAAAGTACCGTGGGGCCCCGCTCCTTCGGTACCGTTCGCATTGAGCCCCCAGCCCCTTAGGGGGAGAAAGGGGGAGAGAGCAAGAGTATTCGTGCAAGTCTCAGGCAGGGTAACCGTTTTCCCCGTACTTGGGAGAGGGAGAAAGTCGTGTCTGTAGGAACGAGGAGGCTTGATGAATGGCGGGGATGAAGCGGCGCTCTTCCCTTACAGAAAAAGGCTGCCGCTATGGATTACCGTGACGTTAGCTCGCGCGCATGTGAGATTTCACGGTGTCCAACGGAACGGACGTGTGACGCCTCCACTGTGATAACTGCGGCGGTCTTTCCTTCTAAGGTGGTAAATTCCACCTCGTACGCCTGGCCGTCACGATAGATATGCACGACAGTGCCCACATCACCAGCCACAAGCCCTTCACTGGGCACTGCGGTTCCCAGCACCACAAGGTCATGCTCTTTAATCATGATGGCAACTCCTAATCGAATGGATAGGCCGTAACCAGCCGAGGCCTATCGGTACCTGTATCAACAACCCACACCGTGCGAATGAGAGGCAGCTGGCCCTGTGGGGTGACCAGCGGACCATCTACAATATACTTCTGGCCATGGCGGGATGTCATGGTTATTGTGATTGGGGAATGCTGGATCAATAGTCGCAAGGCGTTGGCCAAAAGCTCCCACTCCGATTGTCGGAATCCCATCGCGACGAAAAACGCTGCCTTTCCCTTTCCTGCCGGATGAGAGAGATTGAGCAGATAGTCCCGAACCTTTTCGGATTCAACGATGCAATGAGTAGCGTTTGGTATCGTCATGGCCGTGCTGATTGCGCGGTCTCAGCCTTTTTCTCGTTTCTGATGTGAGCATTCTACACAGATTGGCGGCTTCAGCAAGGTCTGTCGGCCAGTGTCTTGCCCAGCTCCTGCCAGGAGAAACCCTGATTTATTTCGAAGCCGACGGAGCTGCGGCGTCGGCTTCGAGGTCGCGCAGGAGGCGCTGAAATTCTTTGTCGTTCCGGAGCAGTCTGGACGCGGCGAGGAGGAGGTGATCGAGTTCCTCGTCGGTCAGCGCCAGGTTCGTGGGAATGTTCATGAGGTGTGCCTGTTCTTCCAGGTCGGCTACCTCCGACAGGCTGGCGTTGATGAAATAGATGTCGGCATCGGGTGCGAAGATGCCGTCCGTGCCCGGCGGGCGCTGGCGGAGTTCCCGTCGCCATTGAGACACCGCCTGACGCATGAGTTCAGCGGTGTCGGTGGAGTAGCGGTTGATCGGAATATCGACCAGGGCCCGGCTCACCCGCATGAGGCCTGGGATTTCATTGAACATGTACTGGTCCGGGTCCGGCGTGGTCTCGGCACTGACCATCAGATAGACCAGCTTTCTGATCTTCTTCGCGCCCAGCGACTGAAAGGTCGATTCCAGGTCGCCGACGTAGGCCGTGTTCTCCAGTACCGCGCGCATGCCGATATTGTCGGAGAGCCCACCATCCAGCAGATGGATATAGGGGCGCTTCTTGGGATCGAGATACGACCGCAGTTCGTTCGCCCGCTGGCGGCCCCACGCGGTTGCTTTCTCCTCCTGCAGCACCGCCGGCGGGATATAGCCGCATTGCCCGGCATAGTTCGTCATCGAAATCGGGCTAAGAACTAGCGGCAGCGCGGCCGATGAGGCGGTCGCCACCGAGATGGGGAGCTGGCTCAGGTCCGAGCAGAGCAGGTCGAATTGCCGTTGATTGAACTCAAACCGCGAGAGGGTAGCCATATCGGACGCGTGAATGAAGACCATCGGCCGCCGGCGCTGCGCAACCAGATCGCCGAATGTGTGCCCGTCGAACAGCGCTTCATCAAGGAGTTCGGAAAAGACATGGGTCCTGCCGAAATAGGGAGACCAGAGCCGGAGCCAGTTGGACGGCGACCGGAAGATCCGCGACCGCAGCTCGCTCTCCCAGTCCTTCCGGAGAAAGCGATATTCGAAGTCGTGAAAAATGCGGTCGCCGTAGAGAGCGTAATAGGCCGCCGTAAAGCTGCCGCCCGAGAGGGCATTGATGATGTTCAGCTCATCGACCAGCCGCTTATCGACACCGTCCCACCGGATCGGCGTCCGCGCCAGCTCGCGTAACACGCCATACGATAAGGCCGAGGCCCGTGCGCCGCCACCGGAAAATGATGAGACGATGAACAGTCCATCCGTGCTGCCAGTCTTGGACGGAGGCAGGTTGGTGGAGCGATACCCGTAGTCCGCGTCATATTGAACCAGGGGCGCATTCATTGTCGGCCGCACATACTCGCACCCGGTCACGAAGCTCATAAAACCGATAAAGAGCCATGCCGACGCCAAGCGGCCAATACTTGGGATCTCTCGTGAGGCGCCAGTCATTGAGGGCGAAGATTACGCAGAGGAGAGAGAGGAGTCAACTGAAGAGAGGGGAGGGTGGGGAGGCGCCTAATGTAATGGGCCAGTGTTCCCTCAGCTGGCTTTTGCCGTTACGCGCAATTTGACATGAGCCTTCCTCTGAAGCGCGTTCACGATGCTAAAGAAGTTGTCCGTGCTGGGGTTGCCACGCGGGGCTAACATCCGATGCAAGCTCTTGCTCGGCTTCTTGATCGTGAGGGCCAGCTCTTCAAACCCAATGGTTGCGTTGACGAGATCTCGAAGGATGGCTTTGCCCACGGCGGTGTCGCCTGCAAAGTAGGCGTTGAGCGCCTCTGTAAACAGCGCTTCCCGAAACCGCGGGTCCCGTTCCACGCGCGCTGCGATGGTGTTTCTAAATTCCCGTGTCAGTGCCATAGGTCGCTCCGTTCTGTGTTAGGTCTTCTTGGTGGTGGTGCGGCGGCGATAGTCTGCCCAGCGTTCTTTGGCCGTCTCGATAGCCTGTTGCTGGCGTTGTTTTGTGCTGCCACCCAGCAGGATCACGAGGCGATCACCGTCTTTGCCGAAATAGATTCGATAGCCCGGCCCCGCATCGATCTTTCGCTCAAAGACTCCAGCCCCAACCCCTTTCACATTCGACCAATTCCCCGCACTGAGCTGATACAGCGCCGTCGCAACTTTTGCCGAGGCAACGGCATTGAGCCCTTCGAACCATGCGGCGAAAGGTGAACGGGACTGGAGGTCGAGATATTCGAGTACGCGTATCTCCGCCATAGATATAGTAACTGTTATGTTACCACTCTGATTAGGGGACGTGCAAATGTTTTTGCCTGAGTGTAGGAAA